>DFGM01000120.1 GCA_002371755.1 Verrucomicrobia bacterium UBA3750
GAGGCGCGGACGGCGACGTTTCTTTCGGGGCTCAAGGGCGAGTGCGCCCGCGTCACCGCGCTGACGGAGGACTTCAGGAAGGCGCTTGCCGGAAACGGGCCGGATTCGAGGCGGACGCGTCCCGAGTATGTCGCCAACTTGCCGGATTCGTGGCAGACATACTGGAAGACGCGGGATGCCGTCGCCGCCAATCCTTCTGATGCGAAGCGGATTCTGAAGGAACGCGACGCGGCGCTTGAAGAATTTACAGCGGAATTTCAAAGGATGGAACCGGGCATTCCCGACGAGGACTTCTGCCGAAGAATGCATGCATGGCTGAACGCGAAGGGCGCGAAACGATGAAACTATCAAGGAGAGAATTTGTGTCTGGTGCGGCGGCGTTCGGGATTATCGGCGCAATACGGGCGTCTGTTCAGCCTTCCAACGCCCTATTCTGCGATGAATCCACGGCGCTTAAGGGACGTCGTCTTCGCATTGGCATATTATCCGATATTCACTTGGACAAGGATGCCGCCGCCACGCAGAAATTCAAGCGGGCGCTTGAGACGTTCCGCAGCGGGCGCGTGGACGGAGTGCTTGTTTGTGGAGATTTGGCGGACAACGGCATCGTGCCTCAGTTGGAGGAGGTGGCGCGGACATGGGAGGCAGTGTTCCCATCTTCGAAGGGATTGGACGGTGCGCACGTCGAGCGGCTTTTCCACTATGGCGACCACGATAACCGTGGCAACTGGATGTCCGGCGAAGACAAGCGTGTACGCAGTCAGTATGGCTGGACGGAGGCGGAGCTTGCCGAAAACGCTTGCTTCCTCCGCCCGAAGGAAACGTGGGAGAGTATCTTCGGGGAGCCGTGGTCGCAAATTGTCCACAAGCGCGTGAAAGGATATGATTTCGTCCTTGCGCATTTCAATCCGCACGGGCGGAATACGACGCCAGGTCTCAAGCAGTTCCTCGAAGGGATTTCCATCAATCCCGCAAAGCCGTTCTTCTACTCGCAGCATCGGGTGCTGCGTAACACGGTCTGCGGGCCGGGCGTGTGGGGGCAGGACGACGGCTCGGTCGGCAAGCTCCTTTGCACCTATCCGAACTGCTGCGCGTTCTGCGGACACAGCCATCAGTCGGCGGTGCGCGAGGATGCCATTTGGCAGGGTGCGTTCACTGCGGTTCAGGTGCCGTCGCTCAAGTACTTGATTCAGGAGGCAGGGCACGAGAACAAGCCGGATGAACGCTGCGCTGAGCAGGGGATGCTCCTTGACGTGTACGATGAAAGGATGGCCATCCACCGCATCGACTTTGCCAACGGCAAGCCGCTGGGGCCATCCTGGGAGATGCCGCTTGGCGCGAATGTGCGGCCGTTTGCACACGAGACGCGCCGCCGCTCTGCGCCGGTGCCGGAGTTTCCCGCAGGGGCCAGACTCATCGCAGAAATCAAACAGGGCGGCGGTGCAGTGGATAGATTGCTTTCGCTTGAATTTCCAGTCGTGAACGGATTGCAGAGTGGCGTTCGCGCCTACGACTACGAGGTTACGCTGGATGCAATTCTCTTCGGCGGCGATGTGCAGCGCAGTGTGCGGCGCGTCTTTGCGCCAGACTGCCACTTTGCGCCGCTTGCAGACGGCGAGACGATGAAGGTGGAGTTGTCGCTTCGCGAATTCAGGAAGTCTAGGGCGCTCAAATCGCCAAAAACCGGCGCGTTGCATGTGTCCGTGCGCCCCCGTGAAGTGTTCGGTGGCATCGGTCGTGCGATTGAGACGGATGCGATTTACTCAAAGGCATGAGAGGAACAACTGCATGAAAACAAACCTGAACAAAAGGCGGAAAACAGGGATTGTGGCAATGATTGCCACAGCGGTCTGCGCCTTGGGCGCGGCGGCGGTTGCATCGTCCTGCTTCGGCAATCCTATATTCGAGGGGTGCTACGCCGATCCGCAGATAAGGCGGTACGGCGATGCGTGGTGGGTGTTTCCGACGACTTCGATACGCCCCAAGCGGCAGTTCTCCTTTGATGCGTTCTCGTCAAAGGACATGAAGATGTGGACGAAGCATCCAAAGATTCTCACGACAAAGGACGTGAAATGGGCTAAAGGTGCGATGTGGGCACCTGACGCGCACGAGATAGGTGGCAAATACTACCTCTTCTTCAGCGCGAATGACGCGCACCCGGTCGATTTGAAAGGAGGCGACCTCACGCCGCAGACCGAAGCGAAAATGCATGGCTACGGTGGCATCGGTGTTGCCGTCGCGGACAAGCCCGAAGGCCCGTACTGCGATCTGATCGGCAAGCCGCTCATCGATCAATTTTGGAATCGCGCCCAACCGATAGACCAGTATGTGTTCGAGTACAAGGGCGAATGGTACATGGTCTATGGCGGATGGGGACGCTGCAACATCGTGAAGCTCGCCAAGGACTTCAAGTCGCTCGTGCCGTTTGAGGATGGTTCGATGTGGCGCGACTTTACGCCGAAGGGCTATGTCGAGGGGTCGGTCATGTTCGAGCGCAAGGGTAAGTGGTACTTTATGTATTCAAGCGGCAACTGGACGAGGGACAACTATTGCGTCAACTATTCGGTGGGCGATTCACCCTTTGGGCCGTTCGAGTTCAAAGGCAAGGTGCTGGGCGTCCAGAGGCCGATTGCGAC
Source organism: Verrucomicrobia bacterium UBA3750 (assembly GCA_002371755.1). Taxonomy (GTDB): domain Bacteria; phylum Verrucomicrobiota; class Kiritimatiellia; order RFP12; family UBA1067; genus UBA1067. The sequence goes on from DFGM01000120.1 coordinate 2,637, forward strand.
GGGTGCAGGGCATCATTCCGTCATTTGCGTTCCCGGAACGGACGAGTGGTACATCTGCTACCACCGCCGCCCGATTCCAAGCAAGGGGCGTGACCACCGCGTCGTCTGCATCGACCGCATGGAGTTCGACGCGGACGGCGACATAAAGCCAATCGTCATGACGGAATGAGGGAGTGCCGATGACGATGCCAATGTGCCGATTTAATATGCTTGCAGTATGCATGGCGGCGGCATTCGCTGCCGCGCACGTCGCGGCGGGAGTCCCGGCACTTGTGCCGATGCCGCGTGAGATCGACGCGACAGGTGGGGAATGCGTCTTGACGAGGCCGCCGGTGATCGAGGTCGACGGATCCGTTCCGGCTGAAGGATACAGGCTTTCCGTCACGCCGGACGGCGTGACGATACGCCACTCCGACGCGGCGGGGCTTTTTTACGCGAAAGTGACGCTACGGCAGCTAGAGACGCGGCGCGGTTCGGAAGGAGCGGTCTACCCTTGCTGCGAAATAAGCGATTCGCCAGCGTTCCGGTGGCGCGGGGTGCATTTGGACGACGTCCGGCACTTTTTCGGCAAGGGGACGGTCAAGCGCATACTGGGCGAGATTGCGCAGTACAAGTTCAACGTGTTCCACTGGCATCTCACCGACTCGCAGGCCTGGCTCATAGACATCCCCGACTATCCGGAACTGGTAAATCAGGGCAGGGGCAGGGAGTTCGGCGAGGCTGTCGGCCCGTTTCGCTACACGGCGAACGACATAAGGGAAGTGCTGGCCTACGCCGCCGAGCGGCATGTAACCGTCGTGCCGGAGGTGGAGTTCCCTGGGCATTTCGGCGCGGCGCTGCGGGCGTATCCGGAGTTTGCCTGCCCTGGCGGCGGCAAGGTCATGTGCATAGGCAATCCGGATGCCGTGAAGTTTGCGGAAGACGTTCTTGATTACGTCTGCGAACTGTTTCCGTCCGAAGTAATCCACATCGGCGGGGATGAATGCAAAAGGAAGTACTGGGCGAAATGTCCGCGCTGCCGCGCGATGATGGAGCGCGAGGGGATGACGGATCCCGGCGAACTGCAGCAGTGGCTGACGAAGCGGCTTTCCGCCCATCTTGCCGCGACGGGGCGGCGGGCGATAGGCTGGGACGAAATCTTTGACAGCGGCGCGGTGCTGCCGTCCGGGGCGATGGGAATGTGCTGGCGGCCGGCAGATGGCACCGGCGTGGAAGGTGCGGGTTCCGGTGCGGGGGTCGCGAATGCCGGCCACGAAGTCGTGATGTGCCCTTATTCGCACTGCTACTTCGACTACAGCCAGGGGTTGGAGGAAGACCCGTTCGACTATTTTCTCCTGGGCAAGCGCACCTCGACTCTGGAGAACGTCTATTCGTTCGATCCACTCGCGGGGGTGGTGCCAGAGGCTAGACGGTTCGTCGCCGGAGGGCAGTGCAACAACTGGTCGGAAAGGACGCTTGGACTCGCTGACCTTGAATGGAAGCTGTGGCCGCGCGCGCTTGCACTCGCCGAAGTGCTGTGGACATACCCAGATCCGGCAAAGCGCGACTACGCGGAGTTCTCCCGCCGCGCGGAGGAGCATCGCCGCCGCATGATTGCAAACCACATCAACTGCGCACCGCTGAAGCAGGGCATACAGTAGCAAAAGGAGTATAGGAAATGGATATTTCAAGGCGCGATTTCCTGAAGGGATCTCTGGCGGCGCTTGGCTTTGCGGCGTTGCCGGGGGGATTCCTCTTTGCTGCCCCGCCCGGATGGAAGAGAGGCGACAAGCCGAATCTCGTTTTTGGCGTCGTGAGCGACACGCATCTTCGGACTGCGAACAAGGGCAACGGCATCGGGGCGAACTGGCCGGACAAATACTTTGCCGCCGCGCTCGAATACTTCAAGGCGCAAGGCGTGGATGCCGTCGTCCATTGCGGTGACTTCGCGCATCGCGGCCAGGTGCGCGAGATGGAGTTTCATGCCGAGGCGTGGCGGCGGGTGTTTGCAGATGGGAGAGAGCCGGAGAAGCTTTTTGTCGCCGGAAACCACGACCTGCTGGGCGCAGATTACGGCGATTTCGTGAAGAACCGCTACCCCGACGAAGCGGAACGGGCAAAGCATGTCCTTGCAACGGACATGGCGGCGAACTGGGAGCGGATATGGGGCGAGAAGTACGAACTGGTCTGGCACAAGGATGTCAAGGGCTACCACTTCTTCGGGCGGCAGTGGGGTGTTGACGAGGGTAATTTTGCAAAGTTTCTGCGCGGGCAGGATGCCACGCTTCATCTCGCCGATGGAATCAAACCGTTCTTCCTGCTTTCACATGCCCGTTCCCACAAGGTGTTGTACAGGACGGCGGCGAAGTTGCGCAACTCCGTCTCGTTTTTTGGGCATTGGCACCACAGCGCCGCCAATTGGAACAAGATATACTTCTGGGGTTGTCCTAACATCCATGTCCCCTGCTGCGAGCCGCGAGGGGGCAACGGACTCTCGGGCGAAGGCCAGATTTCCAAGGCGAGGCTTGATGGCAAGGAAGCGGGTGGCAGAAGTCGGCAGGGCTATGTCGTTCGCGTCTATGACGATATGCTTGTCATCGAGCGGCGCGAGTTCGGCGAGGGAGGAAGTCTCGGAGCGGATTGGGTGATGCCGCTCGGAAAGTACGACCCGCATCCGTTCTCGAAGGACGAGTTGAAGAAAGTCATCGGCGAGCCGCAGTTCCGC
>DFGM01000152.1 GCA_002371755.1 Verrucomicrobia bacterium UBA3750
CCACACCGATACGCCGCGGCGGGCAAGGGGCTCAGCCGCCCTACCACGCGGCCTACTTGGCGCTTTCAATCATGGATACGACTTCCGGCGGAAGTTTCGCCTTGTAGCGCTCGAAATCCACCGTAATGAATTCGCGCCAGGCTTCGTCACGGCGCTTTAGCAGTTCTTCCGTGCGGGCAGGCTCCGCAGCTATCGCTGCGCGCGTCTGCCAATAGACCTGGAAGGAATCCGGCAGGTTCGCCGCCCAGTGAACCTTGTTCATGGTGCGCTTCAGAGCCGAAGCGAGCTTGTCGTCCTTGCGGAACTGACCCTTCAGCCCGTAAAGCCTGGAAGAGATTTTCGCGGCATTGTCCGGCAAGGAAACCTCGACGACCGTCTCCTTGGTGCCATCCTGCGGAGGGGTCTGGACGACTATGGCGAGCTCCTTGGCGTCATATTCCCAGGCTTGCGCCACACCATTCACCTTGACGCTCACCGGCGGTGCCATGCACGGGAACTTCAACGTATAGGCGCCCCTGCGCGGCGAAATCACAATTCGGCCGCCCTTGCGCGTGACGGTGGTCTTGCGGAAGTTGGTCGCATAGTCGATATTGTCGCCATCGTCTTCATAGATGGTCGCGCTCCCTTCTTCAGCGCCCGGCGCGAAGAAGAGAACGAGGTCGTCCGTGCCGATGTTGGCAAGATTCGCGACCGACTCGGGATACATCGGGATGATGGCGCCCGCCTTGACGAACCAGGGGTTGTCGTCGATTGCATACTCGCGGCGAAGGGTGCGGCCACCCTGGAGCAAATCGCCGGTAGAGACGTCGTACCACTCCCCTTCAGGGAACCAGATATCGATTTCAGAGACTCCTTTGGCCTTGTCCATAGACGCGGAAATCGTGGCGGCGAGTATGTCGTTGCCGAACATGTAGGCGTTCGTGGCGTTGTATGCCGCTTCATCGTCCGGCCAATCGTAGTAGAACGGACGGCATATGGAGACGCCCGTATCGAACGCTTCGCGCGCCGCGGTGTATATGTAGGGCGCGAGGCGATACCGGAGCTTCAGCGCCTCCCTGAGCGCGAACATGTGGTCTGGGTATTTCCATATGCGGCGCTCGATATTCGGGTCTTTCGTGCAGTGCGTCTTGAAGATAGGCGTAAAGACGCCGCTCTGCAGCCAGCGCGTGAAAAGCTCTCCGTCCGTGCCGGCGCCCCCGTCCGGTCTGTGGTGGCCGCCGATATCGTGCCCCCAATAGCCATAACCGACATTCGAGGCGGTGGCGGTGAACCAGGGTATCGCCTCGAGCATCTTCCACGCCACCTTGCAGTCGCCAGAAAAGCCGACCTGGTAGCGGTGCGAACCCAGCCCGCCCCAGCGATGGTAGATGAATGGACGCTTCCCGCCGCCGTCCTTTTGGGCCATATGCGCATCGAAAACATGATTGAGCCAGAATGTGTTGCTGAGGCTCGGCATGGTCTTGGACATCTTCCACTGCTGCCAGTCAAGCCACCAGAAATCGACGCCATCCGCCTCTAGCGGACCGAGAGCATCCTTGAAATAGCAATCGGCCCACTTCGGCTCTTCGATCTTGAACGGAATGGCGTTCGTCCCCTCCCAACCGTAATCGCGCCTGAACGAGGCGTAGCATTCTTCTATCGGCTGTATGCCGCTCGCCGGATGGAGATTGAGCGCCACCTTGCAGCCGTTGGAATGCAGATAGTCGAGGGTCGATTTCGGGTCTGGGAAGAGCCGACGGTTCCACGTGTAGCCAGTCCAACCCCAATATTGGCCAAACTCGTCCTTCAAGTCGGGTCTATCGCCTATCCCCCAGGTATCGTGCCACTCCATGTCGAGGATAAAAACGTCGATTGGCATGCCCACAATCTTCATCTGGTCGAGAAGCTCGCGTATCTCCGTGTCGGTGTAAAGCCAGTAGCGGCTCCACCAGTAGCCGAACGACCACCTGGGCGGCAGAGGAATCTTTCCGGCCACTAGCGTATAGTCCTTCAGCCCCCCTCGGAAGTCGCGTCCGTAGGCAAAAATGGTAATATCCTGATATTTTCCCGCACGTTTGGGACGTTCTTGCACCCATTTGCCCCAATGCGTCCCGGAAGGGACCAGAAGAGGAGTTGCCGTATCATCCACCACGGTCACGCCGCGACGGGAAAAGAGGCCCTTTTCCATCCTTGGCATGAGATTTTTGAAAGATTCGACGCCGTCGAGCGTTCTCGTGGTGCCGTATAGATTCTCCTTATCCTCGGCAAGCGCGGCTACTCCGTTGACGAAAAGGTTCGTCTCGCTAAATGCGCCGCCTTTCCATTCAAGCGTCGTTTTGGACGTTTTTAGGATGATTCCATCCCCATTCTTCTCCCAAGTGAAGTCGGGGATGGCGAGCGAAGCATCACCGCGCTCGGAAAATGTGAGCGTTGCATTATCTTCAAAAACCCCTTCCGCGCTCCATTCGCAGCGTATCATCCTGTCCGTAATAGGCGTAAAACGCGCATTTCCAACGATAACAGCGCCAGAATCTGCAGTTTTGGCATTAGCACCCAGTGCGAACGCAAGTGCCGCTATAAATAGCGCGGCCTTGAAACACAACCTAAACCTCTTATCACTTTGAGCCATAGCGTTTATCCTTTTATCCTTAGAAGTAATTGCAAAACCCGGTAGGGCGGCGAGACCCTTCGCCGCCGCGGCGGGCAGGGGTCTGCCCGCCCTACCAGATCCGCGAGGTTTTGCAATTGTCTCCTTATATAATATATAGTGCATGGTGCAACTGAAACGATAATGGATATTATATCACATTTCGCTCTCCCCCGCAAGGGGGATACGCGACTACTGGGGGAACGGGCGTCTCGCCGCCGCGCCCCCGCCGCACCCCTGCCGATGCCGTTGTGCGACCAATGCCCATCACCCGGGAATTCAATGGGCATGGGGCGGGAAACCAATGCCCATTGGATTCCAATTCAATGCCCATTGGATTCCAATTCAATGCCCATTGGATTCCAATTCAATGCCCATTGAGTTCCGGACCGATGCCCATTGGATTCCGAACCCATGCCCGCCGCAGCGTATCGGTGTGGTCACACGGCGG
>DFGM01000076.1 GCA_002371755.1 Verrucomicrobia bacterium UBA3750
TTTATCATTTCCATCGCGCCGTGCATGGTGTCGGTGACGTTGAACATCTCCTTGTAATGCATCCAGGCGTTGGCGACTTTTCCGCCGTCTTCTCCGTCCGCAGGATTCAACAGCATGTCGTCCCGGTCGGGGAACCAATAGACGACGGGCTTGTCAAGGAAAAGAAAATCGAACGCCACCGATGAGAAGTCCGTAATGCACATCGAAGCGTGGCGGATCCAGTAGGATATCGATGCCGTATCCGCGATTTCGAGCGACGGGTCGAACGCATCCCCCAGATTTTTGATATGGTTCGCCAGATGGTGGTGCGGGGCGAATACCACGCGCAGCCCCAGAGCCTTGAGCTTGGCGACGTTTTCCGGCGAGAGGAATTTGGAGTATGACTGATACCACGCAGATCGCTTCAGCACTTCCAAGCCGCCGTTGAACGACTTGCGCCAAGTGGGCATGACGAAAAGAAGCTTTTCCTTCTCGCCCTGACTCTCGTCTTTCAGCAAATCCCATCTCGGCAATCCGCCGGAAACGAATGCACAGGAATGTTCTTCGTCGAAGTGACTTCTAAAGAAATCTTCTTCTCGCTTGGAACAGGTGTTCAGACACGAGAAATGGTGGAGCATCCAGCGCACCACTTCGGGGGTGCTGTGGTATGATACGCCATGCTGGAGATACACGAGCCACATTCCTGGTTCGGCGCGCATCCATTGAGCCAAAGCGTTGTTCACCGCGCCGTTTTCCTGCACCACGGCTTTGGCGCGAATGAGCGCGTCGGCGCATTTCTCCGCGAACTCTAAGTCCGCCACGCCGTCGCCGGAGAGGAGAATCACGTCTTTCAGCATGTCTTCTCGCTTGATTTTGGCAAGCCATTTGTGTTTTTTCCACATGACATACCTGCTTGGCACGCCATGGTCTTGCAGCCAGCGGAAAAACGTCCACGAATCTATCGGCTCGTTCTCGGTGGAGTTCAATTGCCCCATGACGATATACATGTCGTGGACTGACGACTTTCTCTTTCCGGAAATATCTTCGAGAAGTTTTCGGCGTCCGCAAGAAAGACGGTTGACGAGTGGGGTGAGGTTCAAATTGCCATCGGACACCGTCGGAGCAGATTTGAGGTTTAAATATCTCTGCCACTGATTCTCGCCGTAAAGTTCCGCGCCGAAACGGTCGAATGCGAAGCGCTCGAATCCCTCCTGTTGCATCCAGGCGAGGCACTTCTGCGACTTCTCAGGATAGAACAAGGCATCTGAGAGCATGCGTTTGATTATTGTCCGCTCCAGCGCCACGGGAATCGTATGGCGCAATTCCTCTGCATACGCAGAAAGCTCGGACAGAAGATCTATGCGGGAATTCGCTACGCCGGCATTCAGACGCGACACCGCCGATGTGGGATTTCCGCGCCTGTAGTGGTAGAACACCTTGTTGAACACGTCCATGCGCTTCAAGTGCGGGAGCAGGCGTAGCACGAATAAAAGATCTTCACCCAATTTCAACTTCGTGAACCTAATGCGCGCATTTTCGATTGTCGTTCTGCGCCAGAGGAACAAGTAGGCTCCGCCGGAAATCGGAAAGTCGGAAAGTTCTTCCGGCGCGAAGACGGCCTTTCCCGGATATTCGTGTATGTGGTTGCGCAGCGTCCAATAATGGTCGATTGGCGCCAGAGTGTTGTAGTCAAAACACGCGAAATCGAATAGGCAGGCATCCAGCTGCGAACTTTCTGCACGCCTGCCGACCTCGTCGGCGAATCTGGCTTCGAGATAGTCATCGCCGTCGACAAACTGGATGTATTTGCCTTTTGCAACTGAAAGCGCTTTGTTGCGGGCTGCGGAAACACCCTGGTTCACCTGATGGATTACGACTATGCGTGGATCGCGAGAGGCGTAATTGTCGAGTATTTCGCCGGAGCGGTCGCATGAGCCGTCGTCCACGCATATGATTTCGATGTCGCGTCGTGTCTGCCTACGCAGCGATTCTATGCATCGTGTCAGATACCTGTCCACATTGAACACCGGCACGATGAACGTGATGAACGGCTCTTCTGCTTTTGCGGGAGGCCATTGGTCGTCTGAAGGGCGCACAGGGAGCATTGTTTCATCCGTCGGCGGCAGAACGACGTCTTCGCTGTTGATATTGTATATCTCGCCTACGAAGCGTATGAACCACGCCCGCGATTCGCCAAGCATAAGGTCGGCGAAGAGGGGCGCATTGTAGTCGTGCAGTATTTTGGAGGCAAGAACCAGGACTTCCTTGCCGGCAGGTGAATTCCGGACGTTCAGGATAGCTCCGCACAAATGTCGTATAGCGACACCCATGAGGTCGAGGCGGTCGAACTTGTCTAGGAAGCGGAATACCAGCGGGAAGATGCGCGTTATCGCGTCTGGCGGCTCGGCGTTTTTTCGCGCCCGGCTTTGCTGGACGGCCATTATGCCGTCCTGATTGCGCAAATAGTGGTAATGCTTTTTGTTGATGCAGTAGATTTGCTTCGCCAGACCTGCGCAGAAGAAGAAAAACGCCTCGTCTTCGTTTTTGCATCCTTCCGGGAAGCGTAGAGAATATTTCTCTAGGAATTCATGCCTGTAGAGTTTGTCCCATGCGCAGGCATCGATGACATATGCCAAAGCAGGGGTAAGCGGCAGCGCTCCGGTCTGTGGCATGGTGAAGTATTTTCCTATGTTGATCTTTTCCGCTTCCGACACTTCGTATGTGTATTCCGCCGCCACGGCGCATTTCGCCAATTCGCATTCGGGATGCATTTCAAGCGCGGAGGAAAGGTCGGAGAACATATCGTCTTCGACATAGTCGTCGGAATCGACGAAGCCGATGTATTTGCCCTTGGCGGCTGCCATGCCGGTGTTACGCGCGGCGGAAAGACCGCCGTTCTGACGATGGAGCGCCTTGATGCGGGGATGTTTTGCGGCGTATCTGTCGGCTATCGCACCTGTGGAATCGGTCGAGCCGTCGTCAACGCAAATGATTTCGATGCTCTCCAGCGTCTGCGCTAGGAGAGAGTCTAGGCATTTTGCGAGATACTTCTCCGAGTTGTAGGCCGGGACGACGACCGACACGAGCGGTTGCAGCAAATCGTCCGCCAGTTCCGGTGCGCTCAATGTCTTTGCCAATGCCTTTATCTTGTCGGCCTTGGCTTGTGAAACGCGCCCTTTGCACCATGTCAAGTCGCGCAGGACGGGGATATTTTGCTCGACTATACGCATAAGTGCTTTTCGCACCGATGATTTGTGGGCGTCGATGCTGGCCGTCTTGGAAGCGAGCAGAAGTGCGTTCAGTATATCGTCCTTCGTTTCCGTCGCGGTTAGCGCGTTGTCTCCAGAGACGGGCACATGGTTGACAGTAGGTCTTGACGTAGTTTTTTCTCGTCCAGTAAGGCAGCGCGCGCAAGCAAGGAATATGTTGTCGTTTTCGCTGCTGTCGTTGATGAAGCGCAGGGCAGTGCCGAGAAGCCATTGCCTGTCGAAGACTTTTGCGGATATGCCGTCGCAGGCGTTCTTCCAGTTTATGGTCTTTTTGCCGCCGCAGATTTCGGCGTTTTCGGTTTTCGCGGCGAGGACGAGCCATTCCAGCATGTCGTCGGTGGCGTAGTAGTCGCCGACTTCCAGGAACGAGACATAGTCGCCTGTCGCGACGGCGAGAGCCATGTTGCGGGCTTCGCGAAGAGTTTTGCCGGAAGTTTCAAGAGGGACGATCTTGACTCCGCCGCGCACAGGCTCCAGTTGGTCGGCGGCATTCGCCGCGCCGGGGATGGCCGTTATTATTTCGATTTCTCCGAGTGAACTTGCGCAGAGCCTGTCGATGGTGGCTTCTAGGTCTTTGGCGTCCGGGGCGCCTGTCAACACGACCGACGCCGAAGGCGATTTGCCGCCGGCGAGGATGCGCATCGAGAGGACTTCCGTTCTCAGCTGGAGGTTGTTTATGGTGTTGAGAAGTTTCTGGTACTGCTCTTGCTGCCTGTTTGTCGTCGCCGGCGTATTCTTTGCCTGCCGTGACGCTGCTCGCGCGGCGATTTCCGCCGCGATTCGTTTTTCCTCTCCGTCCCACCAGAGGACGAGGCCGTACGGGGCGAGGCTGCGGATTCGCCCGATCAAGCCCTTGCCGTCGAGTTCCGGGGTGCCGACTTGCTTGCCATATACAAGCAGCATGTGTTTGCGCATCATGCCGTAAGGAAGGAAGTATTTCGCGACTCTTACGTCCGTCGGCACGCGCTGTTGCAGGATGGCCGAAACCGCGTATGGCGACAGCGCGGCCACCAGGCGCACAAATTTCGAGTCCGAGATATTGTTGATTCGTATGCCGTATCTGCTGGGCAGCCACCAATGCATGAACCAGCCGGGAAGGGCCAACTTGAAAAGTTTTCTTGCTGTTTTCATATCTGAATGCGTTGTTTGATCGTTTGCGCGTCCTTGCCGAACGGGACGGAGCCGCAAGAGCCGTTGCTCCTGGGTTTCTTGTAGATGGTGTCTGCCGTTGTGGGTCGCATTAAGAAATATTATACCATATTTTCGGTTTTAGGGGTTGGGATCCCGTGTTTCGTGTTTGAGTTCGCAATTCGTTGCCATAGTGTTCGGTAAAATTGCAAAGGCAGGAGTTCGACGACGCCAATTTCGCCAGATAGCGTCTTGCTTGACGAACCGGGCCGACAATATATTCACCAGCCGCATTCTATATATTCTCCTGTCGTCTGTCCATATATTGACTTGCCGTCTCTCTATATATTGACTTGTCGTCTCTCTATATATTGACTTGCGCTTGTCCATATATTGACTTGCGTCTGTCCATATATTCAATATTCACCTGACATCCGTCCGCATGGGCGAGCGGCCACGGCCGATGCGCTGGCCGTGATAGACGTTTTCGCGGAGCGGCCGCCACCACCATTCGTTTTCGAGATACCACTTCACGGTCTTGCGAATGCCGGTGTCGAAATCGGTCTGCGGCCTCCAACCCAGTTCTCTGGAGATCTTGCCCGGATCGATGGCGTATCGCATATCGTGGCCCGGACGGTCCGCGACATGGGTGACGAGCGAGGCGTAGCCGGCGCCGTCGCGACACGGGCGGAGTTCGTCCAGCGCGGCGCACACGGCTGCTATGGTCTGGACGTTGGTCCGTTCGCAGCGTCCTCCGATGTTGTAGGTCTGGCCGGGCGAGCCGCATTCGCAGACGCGCAGCAGCGCACGGGCGTGGTCTTCCACGAACAGCCAGTCTCTGACGTTTTCCCCGCTGCCGTAGATGCTGACGGGCTTCGACTCAAGGCAGTTGAGTATGGCCAGCGGAATCAGCTTCTCCGGGAACTGTCGCGGGCCGTAGTTGTTGGAACAGTTCGTGACGATCGTCGGAAGTCCGTAGGTGTGGCGCCAGGCGCGGACAAGGTGGTCGCTAGCGGCCTTCGATGCGGCATACGGCGAGCGCGGGGCGTATGGCGTGGACTCCGTGAAGAGTCCGTCCTTGCCGAGCGAACCGTAAACCTCGTCTGTTGAGACGTGCAAGAAGCGGAATGTCGAGCGCGCCGCGTCGTCCAGCCCTCGCCAAAATGCGAGCGCCGCCTGCAGCAGCGCGGCGGTGCCCGCGACGTTGGTGCGGATGAATGCGTCCGGCGCGTCGATGGATCTATCGACGTGCGACTCGGCGGCGAGATGGAAGACGGAGTCTGGCCGGAAGCTTGCGAACGCGCAGTTCATCGCCGCAGAGTCGCAGACGTCGGCATTGAGGAACGAGAGCCGCGGGTTGGAAGAGACGAGAGTCGCGGGGTCTAGGCCGACTTCCTTCAGCGAACACGGAGTTCCTGCGTAGGTCAGCCTGTCCACGACCAGCAAGGCGGCGTCGGTCTCGCCCAGGAGCAACCGCGAGAGCGCCGAGCCGACGAAGCCCGCGCCGCCTGTCACCAAGCATCGTTTAGGGTGCGGCATTCGTTCGTGTGTGGAGCGTGGGGGACTATTTGAACACCCAGCGGCGCTGGATGTTGTACGAAGCAAAGAAGAGAAGCGTTTCGCTCGCGATCTTCACGAGCGTGATTTCGAAGCCCCTGGCGTCGAAGATCCACGACATGGCGGTCGTGAACAGGTAGTCGGCGGTCATTATCGCGACGACCAGCGCGAGGTATCTGGCGAACGCTCTGCCGTTTGGCGAGCGCGATCTGAAGACGAGCTTCCTGTTGAACGCGTAGTTCGACGTGGACGATACCGTCCTGGCGGCGACAAGCGCCACGAAGACGCAGGCGCTGCGCTGCCAGCCGACGAAGCGCACCATCGCATACAGGACGGCGGTGAACACCGCGTTGTCTATCAGGAAGCCCGCGACCGACGATATGCAGAACCTCAGCAGTGCGCCGTATATCCGTATAGAGTCCCTGAGCGGGTTGAAGTGCGACGACGCGTTCTCCTCTATGTAAACCGTGGCGATCGGCACCTGGACCGGCGGCTCGGCGTGTCGCTTGGCGTCGGCCAGCATCCGCATCTCGTATTCGTAGCGCTCGCCTTCCAACGCGAGCATTCGCGGGAGAAGGGCGGACGGGATGCCGCGCAATCCCGTTTGCGTGTCTCTGATCCGCAGCCCGGTCATCAGGAAGAAGAACTGGCGCGTCCACCAGTTCCCGAAGCGCGAGCGGAAGGGGACCTT
>DFGM01000122.1 GCA_002371755.1 Verrucomicrobia bacterium UBA3750
CGCGCCTGCCTGTCGCTCGCCTCGGGAAGCACGATCACATCGAGATCTTCGCCGCATTTCTTCAAAGCGTCGAGTTCCCATTCGATGCATTCGCCAACTTTAGCGGCATCGAGCGGATACGGAGTCTGTATGACGGCGAACTTCATCTCCTTCGCCACTGCGGTTCCTGCTGCCGCCACAAGCACTGCCGCCGCACAAAAACTTGCAATCGTTTTCATTTGCCCATCCCGTTATTTCATTCTGAGCCGGGCTCCCATCGGAAGTCGAGGCGTCCATGTCTCTTTGGGAGCAAGCGTAAAGGGCGGCTCGCCCAGGCATCTTACGTCCGGGTGCTGATCCGCGGAACCGTGTCTGCGCCAGAGAACGACCGATTCGACCCCGGGGTCGCTCGAAACGATTCCGAAACACGAACCGTCCAGAAGTTTCCAGTATCCTTCCACCGGACCTTCCCACAAATCCGGCACCGCCTCGTGGTCGATTTCAGGATACTCTTCTGCGGCAAACGGCCTCATCATAAGATGGCGGACTGCTATGGGGGTTTCGCCGGTATTCTCGAGCTTGACGATTTCAGCGAGTATCTCATCTTCGCCCGGCGCTAGAGAAAGCCGTGTCGTTATCGCAAGAAACGGCTTCATCCCGCCATCTTCCGCACGTATTGCAACGGAGACGATCCCCGTCTTTGCGTCGCGGGAAAAGCTTGCATCGGTGACACGCGACATGCCGGTCCAGCGCCTCTTATCGCCTTCAATATATTCCAGCATCGCGTTCCACCTGCCGACAAGGCGCCCCCCAAAGACAATTTCGTCAGCCATAAGCCTTGCGCCGATGCGACCCGAAATCCGCACCTTGCCGTTATCTAGCGTCCATTTCCCGTCGGATGCGGGAGGAATGCAATCCACCGCGTTTCCGGCTTCTGGCGAGATATGTTTTCTTGCGAAATAACGTTCGCGCTCTGAAGCGGAAACATTCATTTTCGCGCCTGCGTCGGGACGAGGCTTGATCTTCGCATACTCGCAGGAAGGTCCTTCGCTATGGAGTTTCACGGCCTTTGCATGCGTCCTTGCAAACATATCGACGAGTTTTCCGTACGGTTCGTTGCGCAGATTGACGAGGCCATAGTTGCTGTTCTCTCGGAAATCGTTGTTGAAGCCGAGCGGAGGATCGTCCTGCCACATGAAGAAGTCGTGGCCAATTATGAACGGAAGCGTCAGCACCGTCTTGAGGAACATTTCCGAAGCGATGGTTCTTTCGTCTTGCGTCTTGAAACGCTGCCCGCCGCCGTATGTGCAGGGGAGACCGGAATCCAGCGCAGGGAAACTCCATTCTGTCAGCAGAACAGGCTTCCCCCCGGCCTTTTCGTGGAACTGGCGCAGCGAATCCGCAAGCGGAGGTTCTTCGCGCTTGGCAAATACGATCCCCTTGTCGAGATCCGCCCAGGGATACACGTTTACGCTCACGATGTCGCAATGGCGGCTGCACGCAGAGAGAATCTCGCGTGGATAGGCAAGCCCGGCAAAACGGCATCCGAGAATCATATGGTTGGGGTCGGCTTTGCGTATGGCGGAGCACATTGCCGAAAAGTAGCGTTCCGCCACAAGCGAGACGAACTCGCGTTTGAGCGCATCGTCGGTGCGGTTTTGCGCGTTCTTTGCCGCCAGCCATTCCTCGAGCGCCTTTCTCGCGCTGTGTTCCGGCGGGAGCGCGGCGACCAGATCGTAGAGTCCAGTGCCTGAACCGTTGTTGCCGCGCCATGCGAGTTCGTTGTCGATGAAATAACCTACGAGCCACGGATCGTCCTTGTGCGGGGCGCAGCGCTTGCGCGCAAGTTCCGCGCACCTTTCTGCAAACTTCGGATGGAACACGTTGGGGAATTGCGTCCCCGGGGCGTTGCGGGATTTTGCTATCCACAGATCCGGGTCGCCCCCTCTGCAGAAATGGTTCGAGAAATAGAGCGCTTCCGAACCGTTGGCGTGCGCCAGGGAACGATATTCAAGCTCGGGCGAGGCTCCGACGGCGAGAAAGTTGAAGCCCCAGCTTTTAAGCCGTTCGTCCGTTTCTTTCGCCCAGGCGTCGATGTTTGAATAGTTTTCGCGCACGAACTTCCCGTATGGCGAGCAGCCTGCCTTCTCGGAATACATGCCTTTCGCCCAGCACCAGTCGATGCCGCAGAGAACCATCCCGCGCCCTGCCGGATCCACAATCCAATCGCGCCCGTCGATTCGCTCCGTGTGGAAAAAGCCCGTGGCCTTACCTACCACGTCCGTCGGCGTTTCCACGGGACGGTATGGCGGCCGGGCGGATTCTGGCGTCGCCGCAGCCGTTGGCACAGAGAATAGCACCGTCGATATCGCCAGGAATGTTGCTTGTGCTGCAATTTTCATCGTGTTTCGTTCCTTTCCCGTTTCCCGATTCACGCTCCATATTATACCAAAAAAACGCCCGACATTGTGATATTTGCGCGAACCGGCACTCTAAGCGAGATGCAAGGATTCAAGATTTCCTCCTGTTGGCCTTTCGCCAGGCGAGAAGCGAGCATCCGAAACGGCGCCGGAAGAGTTTTGCGAGAGTGGAATTGTCGTTGAAACCGCAGAAATCGGCAATCGCGCCAATCGGAGTGTCGGTTTCGGCCAGAAGTCGGCAGACGTGTTCAAGGCGCACGTGAAGGATTTCGTCGAGGACGCCGTGGCCCATTGCTTCTCGAAAACGCATCTCGAAGAGCCGGC
>DFGM01000176.1 GCA_002371755.1 Verrucomicrobia bacterium UBA3750
ACGATGCCGCTCCGCAGTTCAAGAAACCTGAGGGAAGGCGAGCCGTCGGGATATACAAGGTATGTATCCCCGGCCTTCCACCCGCTGCCGATGCCGGTGTATGAGGCATCGTGCATCGGGTCTTCCGGCCACGAATTCCACGCCCAGCGAAGAAAACCGTCCAGCCCGGCGAAAGCCGGGTATGCGCCAAGCCAAAACGCCTCCTCCAGTTCGTTATGGCACAGGGTATTCGGATGGTCTGGAGAACAGCACACATAGTAGGTCGTCACCTTGCCCCGCTCGCCACGTTCCTTCGCCTCTGCGATGAGTTTGTCCGTCAGATGGTAAAGCCCGAAGCAGGCGTGGTGGATGTCGATGCCCTCGAACTGCGACGGCGAACGGTTTCCGGCAATGGCGATCTTGAGGCCGGGCGCTTTCTCCGCAATCAGCGCGGCGATGTTCCGAACATCGTCTGGGCTGCGCTCGTCGATGCTGACGACGGCATCCTCGAACCATCCTTTGGCTTTCAAATGCGCGGCGAAGTCGGCAAGAAAGTCGCCCCAGTAGCTGCGGAACTCCTTCGTGCCCGGAACGGCCTTTGCCTTGCGAACCGTCCCGTCCTCTTCCTCCCATGTTGCCATATAGCCCCAAGGACACATCGTGTAGCACGAAATGACGGGCCCGAGACCGCATTCGCGCCCGAACGCCACGTACTCGTCGAAAACCGAATAGTCGAACCGCCACTTCCCATCCTTCGTCTTGATGTGGCGAATCATCGTGCCATACGCATCGTAGCACTGGTTGTCCCACGGCTTGTCCAATAGCGTCACCGTAAGCGTCTTCTGCCCTGCACCGGCGAGCATCCTCCACAGAGGCCGCATCTTGGCGTAGTGTTCCGGAGAAAACGGCTTTACGCCGAAATATCGCGACACCGCCCACGGATGCTGCCAGAGGTCAAGGAAGTATTTCCACTCGCCGGACGGCGGCAGGACGCGGTCTATGACGGTGATCTTCACGTCTCCCGTCTGATAGACGCCAGGCTTCGCGTCGGCAGGCGCAGCGACGGACAACACCTTTACGCCCGGCTTCTTCGACCCCCACTCCACGCGGTCGGCGAAGCTTTCGTAGTGCGTTCCGAACGGGCGGGTCAGATAACGCACTTCGTGCGCCGTGCCGACCTTCACCTCGAAACCATCGGGCGCATCGCCGACTCTCGCATAGTCGAGAAGAATCTTCGTCGCGGTCTCTCCGCGCCAGAGCGTGATGTTTACGTCTCCTGCGAACGCGCCAAGCGCAAGCGCCGCAAACGCGGCAAACATATTTAATGCCTGTCTATACATCTTTGTGACCTCCGTTTCTTGTTTTGTCGCTGAAAC
Source organism: Verrucomicrobia bacterium UBA3750 (assembly GCA_002371755.1). Classification (GTDB taxonomy): domain Bacteria; phylum Verrucomicrobiota; class Kiritimatiellia; order RFP12; family UBA1067; genus UBA1067. Next base: position 1,356 of record DFGM01000176.1, read on the forward strand.
CACCTGAAACGCTCGCGCAGCGAATCACCGCTTCATTCCTTTTCGGCGTCGCCCATGCGGCCAGTTTGATGATTGTTTTCTGGCTTATTTTGTGTTTTCCTTCCGGCTTCCCGCCTCAATGAAGATTGTGCCGCAGGAATCGCCGCTTTCACAAGATACGTCGATGCGCAGCAAGAACTTCGCGCCGACGACAAAATCGCCGTGCTCGACGGGAAATGGGCAATTCTCGCCTTTGCGCGCAATGGTTTCCTTGTCACGGCTGAACAGAACGACGCCATCCTGCAGAAGCTTGACCGACTTGATGGTCAGGCCACTACCTCTTTCATGCTCGAAAAAGAACGTGAAACGCCCGTTCTTGGAGATTTCGCATGTCACATCCACATCCAGCGGCCCGGAATATCCGGAAGAGAGGTTCCAGGAGCCGATTCTTTTGCGGCGAGATACCGCGCCAAGAGCCAGTTTCTTGCGCAATGCTTCGATGCTGCCATGCATTGCGTCAAGCGGATTGGTCTTGAACAGCTGCTCAAAAAGACGCTCCTTTTCCTTGAGAATTCTGCTGGAGAGGGCGGTCGCACTTTCCTTTGTGTCAGACCTTGAAGGAATTGCATCCGAAGTGGCGAACGCCTCCTCAAAATCGGCCATCTCCGAATAAAAACCATTGGCACGATAGCTTGGCCGGTTGAAACTCAACTTCTTCGGCGTCAGATCGGAGACTTCGCGCTTCCCGGAGAGAACTTCGGCGCATGCGTCGAAGAACATTCTCCATCGTGGCATGTAATAATCGGACACAAGACCATTCCACTCTTTCCAGGCGTAATCGAATATCCTGGGTCCTGCCAGCGGCCCCCACAAGGTCACCTGCTGTTTCATGTTGAACAAATATAGTCTGCGCTCTTCTGGCGTAGTTGCCCATTCTGCTGCCATGTCAAGATGCCCGCCGAGCGAAAGCAACGGCTCGCAGCCCAGGAGATCATTCTCCAAGGCGGCGAGAGAAAGAAAATCGTCGGCACGCTGAGAGAATAGATTTGCATCCCCTGCGGCAAATGCATCAAGAATCCTGGCGTATAGCGCGTAAGAGGCGTTGGCCAGCACCAAATGCCCCACGTCGACGATGTCGTAGCGAAGCCCCGGCGTCTCGCCGCGCGAAAGAGACAACTCGCAAAGGTGCTTCCACAGATCGACAAGAATCCTTGAATCGTATGCCAGACGATACGGGTCGTTTGGGTCGCTGCGCTGCGGCAGCAGCGTCGGGCGCGTTGGTATCAACGAGGAAGTCTTTCGGGCGCGCTTGGCGTAAAAAGTTTCGAGATAGCCATCTGCGAGCGGAGCCGCATCCCCTATGGAAATGGCATAGCGCGACGCGAGCAGTTCGGCGAGCCAGTCCTTGGCCGGCGGAGCGTCGTCCCGCCAGAGCAGATCAAGCGCGAGGGCGAAATAAAGCGGCGACGTGTGGATTCCTTCCGGGAAGAGGCCCGCTCCAATGCAATTGGGGTAGTTCTCGCGCTTGCGGGCGAAAGGGTTGCTGGCGAGCGAGGCGATGTCTCCGCCTGACGATGTGCGTCCGCCGAAGTTCCATATAAGTCCCGTGACAAAAGGATAGCCGTCAAAGCCGTTCGTTCTGTCTGCCTTGCCTCCGTTTATGTCCAGCACGACGATTCCATCCTTGCCGAATGCTCTCAATATCGGCATTCTGATCGACCAGCTCTGCATGCAGGCGCGAGCGCCCGGATGCGCCGCAGTCAATTCCCTGCCGATTGCTTTGCCGACATCATGCAGGTAGGCCTCGCCCTCGCGCGGCGGGGCGGATTCATGAAACGGATCCGTTGCATAAAAAACGCTCTCCCCGAAAATCCTCTTCTGCGCCGAATAGAATGCGCTTGCGACCTTCGGGAACAGGGGGTCGAGCGGATCGAGCTGGGCGGAGCCCGGGAACCCCAGCCATGTCGGCTGGAGTTTTATGGAAGCGTCTGGGAACTTTTCGGCGGCTGTGCGCGGGATGTTGCCGGTAAACCCCTGGAGGATCGGCGTCATGCCCAGTTCGCGTTCGCGTCCTATGATAAACCGCCCCAGTTCACGATGGGAATCAAGCCAGCTCTTCGGAAGGGGCCCGGCGTATGATTCGATGTTTGTCATCCACTGCCAAGCCATGAACGCCGGGCCGACGAGCGCAGCTCTCGCCTCTTTATCCGACCATCCCAATTCCATCAAAGTCTCGTACCACACGCATTCAAGGCCCGTCACGGCCAAGGGCATGTTGACCCCGTGCAAGGCGAGGATGTCCAGTTCGCGCTCCCAGCGGCTCCTGTCGGCGAACGCGAGAGAGTAGGAATGGGTGCAGTAATTGAATGCCGTGCGCCATTGACACGGCGTTTGGCGCCTGATGTGGCCGTCGAAGGGATGGATTCGCGTTTCGGAAATGGCGGTCGACCCTTCCCAGAAAAATTGCGTCCGCGCAATGTGGCGCAGATACCAGCCGAATCCGGCGCAAAGCGCGTTCACCGTGTTCCCCTCGACGACGAGCCCGCCAGCATCGTCCACGGAAAGGTCGAACCATTCGCTCTCGCCGCCTTTGCGCACAGCGAGGAAGAACTCGACCTTTCCGGCAAGACCGGGAGTTACTCGCCGGACCAATGACACGCATCCCTGGATTTCAGCCAGAAGAGCGTTCGCCGACGCCGGCGTCGTTTCGCTTTGGGGGCATTCCTGCGTCTCGTGCGCCGCAAAGCCGGCCAGCGTCGCGACGCTGACGATAATAGCCATCATGGTTTTCATGGTCATTG
>DFGM01000151.1 GCA_002371755.1 Verrucomicrobia bacterium UBA3750
GGCAGCGGCAAGAAGTACAAGAAGTGCTGCGGACGGGGCAAGCAGTGATGTTGCCCAAGGCATTTCTTTTCGATTTCGACGGCACTCTGATGGATACGGAGGCCGTTTGGACGCGTGCTATCGTGGATATGGTCGTCTCTCGCGGCGGCAAGACCACTTTCCGCCAGATTCTCCCCTCAGTCATTGGCAGAAACTGGCTTGAAATAGACAAGTGGCTGCACGCCAAATTCCCGGAGCTCGGCAACACCACCCCCATGCAGGACGCAATCGAATTGAGGCGCCACTACAATCGCCGCATAGACGGCGACCCGAGAGCACTCAGAATAAACTCGTCCATAGATTTCTTCCGCAAGGCGGCGGAACTTGCCACATGCGCCATTGTCACCGGTTCTCCCAGAGACGATGTGGCGGCGATGATTGCCTTGTGCGGACTTGCCGAAAAGACGGCGTTCGTGCTCGGGGCCGGCGAATACGAAAGAGGCAAGCCTGCACCGGACTGCTATATCAAGGCCGCCGATCTGCTGGGCGTCTGCCCCGAGGATTGCGTCGTGATCGAAGATTCCGCCGTCGGTGTGCAGGCGGGCGTGGCCGCCGGTATGCGCGTAATCGCTCTCGACAGGCGCAAAGACATGCCGCAAATCTTTTCGGGCCAGACTTGGCTCGTCCACGACCTCTCGGAGTTCGACTTCGAAAAGGAGTTCGCCAAATGAGCAGAGACAAGCTTTTCGACAGTTTCTACGCTTTGAAGCATGTGAAGTTTGTGTTACGTCCCCAAAAGACGCTTGAAACCTTCGGCTCCACCATTGTCAATTACCATCTCGTCTCCGAATTGGAGGATAATCCCAACAAGATTCGCATCCGCGAAGGAAGGCTGGAAGCGCACCCCCCGGTGATAGTGGCTACGCGCAATGCCGGCATCACGGTGGAAGGGCTCCCCGACGAGGCGCGCAAATATCTCGAATACCTGCGCGACAACGATGAGGATTTCTGCGTCCTGCGGTACGGCTTCCATATGAAGAGCGACAACTTCTCCGAGCAGATTGTCACTGATCGCGTCGCCGCAGTGTCGGAGAGGGTGAAGAATGCGGTGAAAGCGAGCGGCGAACCGTTTTCCGCGGTTATCGAGTGCCTGGACGATCCATGGTCGGTAGCGGTGGTTGAATTGTGGCGCACCGAAGTGCAGCGTTCCGGCCCCAGGAACATAATCGATCTCAAAAACAAGGGCAAACTATTCTGAGGACGGCAAGAATGTCACGCAGAACGAAGATCATAGCTATAGCGAACCAAAAGGGCGGGGTAGGAAAGACGACGACCGTGGTCAATCTGGCTGCGGCGCTTTCCGCGCGTCGAAGGACGGTACTTGTGGTCGACTTGGATCCGCAGGCGCACGCCACGCTCGGGCTTGGGCTCGAAAAGACCGTGGGTGGCTCGATGTACCCCGTCCTTCTGGGAGACAAGCCAATAGCCGACGTAATCCAGCCTACGAAATGGAACAACCTCAACGTGATTCCATCGGAAGTGGATCTCGCAGGCGCGGAACTCGACTTCGGCATGCGCGAGGACAGGCTCGTAATGATACGCGAGGCCCTCGCACCCGTAAAAGAATCTGGCGCGTTTGACTATATACTCCTCGATTGCCCGCCTTCTCTCGGCATAGTGATGACGTCTTCCCTCGTTGCGGCGGACGGCGTACTCATCCCGATTCAGGCGGAGTTTCTGGCGATGGACGGCCTAGCGCTTATCACTTCGTCCATAAACCGCATCCGTGCAGGCGCAAATCCTTCCCTCGAACTCAATGGGATCGTGTTTACGATGGTGAACGCGCAGGCGAAGCTCGCCCAGGATGTGATGGAGGAAGTGCGCAAGCATTTCACCGACCGCGTATACGAGACTCTAATCCCGCGCAATGTGCGTGTATCGGAAGCGCCCTCCACCGGCACTCCAGTGGTGTTTCTCGACCCCCGCTCCCGCGGTGCGGAGGCCTACAAGGCTTTCGCCTGGGAGTTCATGGCGAAAAACCCCACCCGCTACGATATTCCGTCCCCTGCAGCGGCATCGGCCGCGGCAACCGCTCCCGCAGAAGCCAATGCGGCAGAGGCATCGGCTTCCGCACCGGCGGCATCAACGCCTGTCTCTGACGCTACCGCACAAACCCCGTCCAGTGCAGAGCCGCCGGTTTTGACGCAGGCGCAAAAAGATGCGTAAGAGCGCACTCGTCTTTCTCGTCTTCTTCGCCATCTATGCGTCAAGTGCGCAAAGGGGGCTGGGGTGGGGCGATTCCGGCGAGTTTCAGCATTGGATTCTTGGCGGCGCAGATCCCTTTGCGCTGCGCGGCTTTTCCAATATCCATCCTTTATATATATGGATATGCCGCGCCATATGCACCACGCCTTTCCACGTGGCTCTCATATCCGCCTTTTTCGGCGCTCTTTCTGTGGCGGGACTCTGTTTATGCACCAATTCCGCACCTCTCGCCGTCGCGTTTGGCTTTTCGCACATGCTCTGGTGGCTATCTTCATTGGCCGAAGTCCAAACCATGAATCTCGCGATTTGCGCCTTCGCCACTCTCTTTTTCCTCAAATATCTCGAATCCGGGAAGGGCGCACATTGCTTGGCTGCCGCATTTCTCGCGGGGCTTGAACTCGAATGCCACAATTTCGCACTCCTGCTCCTCCCCGTATTTTTCGCTTTCGCACTGTCCCGCCGGGCGAGCGTGAAGCTGCTTGTTCTTTCCGCCCTGACATTCTGCCTCGGCGCATCATATTGGCTTTTGGCTCTTTTCACACGCGGCGTTGCCGATGTGCTGGTGGGTGCCTATGGCGCAAAGGTGGCAGGTTTCTGGCCTCTGGATGCAAAAGCAGCCGCTTTCAACTACGCGCTCGCTGCGATTTCGTTCGTTCCGCTGACGATTTGCGCTCTCGCCAGAACGCGCGAGGCGGCTGTAAAACCGTCTGCTGCGCCTACGCGCATGTGTGCTTGCGTCCTTTTCTGCATCAATGCACTCTTCGTCGCACGCTATTTCGTGCCAGACCAGGCCACCTTCATCCTGCCCACGCTCTTCTTCGCCTACATTGCCTTTTGCCCGGCCGGCGTCTCTTGGCGCCGCGCGATAATTGCGTCATTTGCAGGGCTTGCATCAATTGTCGCGGCATTTGCTCTTCTCGCCCACGCTCCACAAGATACAGCCCGAACGAAACGTCATCCTGGACGCGACGACGCACGCTATTTCGCATTCCCCTGGAAAGCCCACGAAGATTCAGCCGCACGTTGCGCCGCTTCGCTGGGGCTTGATGCCAAAGAGTGGGATGGCTACAATATGGAAAGGATTTCGGAGAAATGAAACTCGCCGTCGTCATTACCACCAAGAACGAAGAAGCCAACATCGCCAACTGCATCCATTCCTTCGACGCTTTCCGGGACGAAGTCGAGGTAATCGTGGTGGATAATTCTTCCACAGACAAGACGAAGGAAATCGCCGCATCGTTGGGAGCGAAAGTGCTCGATACGGGACCTGAACGCTCCGCGCAACGCAATCTCGGCTGGCGCACGGCTTCGTCGGAGTGGGTCGTGATTCTCGATGCCGACATGATTCTTCCCGAACCCACAATCCGCGAGATTCTGGCGAAGTGTGCGTCCGGGGCCGACAGCGAAACCGAGGCGTATTGGATCCCGGAAGTGCGCACCGGCGAGGGCATTCGGGTAAAAGCGCGCAACTTCGAACGCTCCTTCTATGACGGCACGTGCGTGGACGCCTTGCGCCTTTTTTCAAAGAAGGTTCTCGAAAAGACGGGTGGCTACGACGAGAAACTCATTGCCGGACCCGAAGACTGGGATCTCGACATCAGGGTGCTCGCCACTGGCGCCAAATGCGAAGTCCTTAAAGGCAACCTTATACACAACGAGAAGCGCCTCACGCTCGCGAAGATGCTTTCCAAGAAAGCGTACTATACGAAATCCTTTGCCGCATACAAGGCGAAATGGCCGGGCAACGCGACTGTAAGGAAGCAGTTTTCGCCCCTTTACCGCTATTTTGGCGTGTTTGCGGAGAACGGCAAATGGCGCAAGGCGCTACGCCACCCGATACTGTTCTCAGTCATGATGTTCGAACGCGTTCTCGTAGGTATCGTCTATCTCCTCCATGGCTAGACATCCGCCATCGTGCGTTCATTGAAAGCGCTGGAGACTGCGCCACTTCACACACGCGCACGGATATGGTATAATACGGACGATTTACACACATTGCGAAAGGGAGTGCGCGAAAAATGGATAGGCTTGCATATCTGGCGAGACGTCTCTTGCTGGTGATACCTACGTTTCTTGGCATAACGTTAGTATGCTTCACGCTGACGCGATTTCTGCCGGGAGGACCCGTGGAAATGCGCTTGATGCGTATGCGCGGCATGGCGGCGGCACAGGGTGCGGCCGGGCAAAGCGCCGCCGGCGGAGCGGCACATATCACTGACGACTACAAAAAGCAGCTCGATAAACAGTTCGGCTTCGACAAGCCCTTGGCCGTCCAGTATTGGGATTGGCTCGTCGTGAACAAGATGGGCATGACGCTCCCCAGTTACGACTATCCGAACAAGACCGCCTGGCAGCTCATAAAGTCGCGAATACCGGTTTCGGTGTGGTTCGGCGTCGCGTCATTCCTTCTTACCTATTTAATATGCGTGCCGTTGGGGATAGCAAAGGCGCTGCGGCACCGCCAGACGTTCGATGCAGTCTCGAGCGTGATTGTCTTTATAGCCTACGCAATACCGTCGTTTGCGCTGGCGATGTCGCTGAAGATGTTTTTGTGCGGGACGGTGGATGGATTGTGGGATGTATTCCCTCTGGGCGGCATAGCGAGCGATTTTGATACGCCTCCCGGGTTTTGGCAAGCGTTTGCCGATCGCGCCTGGCACATGGTGCTCCCCATCACCTGCTATGTGGCCGGAGGGTTCGCCATGCTCACATTGCTCATGAAAAACTCCCTCTTGGACCAGATTTCGGCCGATTATGTGCGCACGGTGATTGCGAAGGGGGGCACGCGACGCCGTGCCATATGGTGTCACGCTTTCAGAAACGCGCTCATCCCCATCGCTACGGGCTTGGGCCCCATGATAGGGCTTCTCTTCGCCGGCAGCATCATCATCGAGACCATCTTCGAGATTCCGGGAATGGGAAGACTTTCGTGGGATGCCCTTGTAGGACGCGACTACGCCGTGTTTCTCGCGCTTCTCGCGCTTACGGCGAGCTTCCAGCTCATCGGCAACCTCATATCGGACATCCTCTACATGGTAATCGATCCCAGGATTGACTTCTCTAAGAAATAAGGAGTGTACCCAATGTTCCATTTCTCACCTCTTGCAAAGAAACGCTGGCGCAGCTTCAGGCGCATCCGCCGCGCCTGGTGGTCGCTGATCGGACTTGGCGCGATATTCGTATTCTGCATGCTTGCGGATGTGGTGTGCCCTTGCGACCCGCGTGCCGTTGTGGATACCGCCACCCTGGAAAAATACCGCACGCCGGTAATCGAGCGGACATACGATATAAAGACCGTGCGCTACAACCTCGGCGCCAATGGCGAAATCTGGGATTACGAGGGTCCGAAGGATGTCAACGAGTCCGATTACAATATAACACGTACGCCCAAAGAGGGCTATACGCGCGTATTCATGCAGCCCAAGGCTCCGCCGACCGTCACCGAAAAAGTGCTTGAACCCCCGGAGATTTCCTTCCCGTTCCGGCCATGCAAGGAACATCCCTTCGGCATAGATGCCGGCGGAAGGGATGTCTATGCGCGCGTCATACACGGCATGCGCATCGCGCTTCTCTTTGGCTTGGTGCTTGCATTCTGGGCAATGTTCATCGGGCTTGTAATCGGTGCTGCGGAGGGCTATTTCGGAGGTGCCACGGATATGCTCTGCCAGCGCTTCACTGAAATATGGTCGGCAGTGCCGTTCCTGTATGTGATGATTTTTATCGGCTCCACGATGGGCCGCTCCTTCACGATACTTCTCGTGTGCTACGGCATATTCAATTGGATAGCCGTAAGCTACTATATGCGTGCCGAGTTCCTGCGCCTTCGGGTGCGCACATTCGTGGAGGCGGCGAAATGCCAGGGCTTTTCGGCTGCAAGGATAATCTTCTCGCACATCCTCCCCAACGCGATGACGCCGCTAATTACGCTCTTCCCGTTCCTGCTGATGGGCGCGATAGGCTCCCTGGCCGCGCTCGACTTCCTTGGCTTCGGCTTGCCGCCCATGACGCCGAGCTGCGGCGAACTCATGAACCAGGCGCAGCAGTTCCGCTGGGCATGGTGGCTCATCTTGTTCCCGGCGCTCGCCCTCTTCGTCGTCATGTTCCTGACCGTGCTCGTGGGCGAAGGCTTGCGCGATGCGTTCGACCCGCGCCAGAAGTCGAAACTGGAATAAAAGCCACACGCCGGGGGTGGAATGCAAAAATCTTTCGCACCCCCCTTGCGCGGCGGGGCGGAATATGCTAAAATACTCTCATCCAACCAAACAAGGAGAAAGAAAAAATGGCAGGAAAGCTTGAAGATCGCATCAAAGACATCATCGTCGAACAGCTGGGTGTCAACGCCGAACAGGTGACGCCTGAGGCTTCGTTCATCGACGATTTGGGCGCTGACTCTCTCGACTCCGTCGAGTTGATTATGGCGTTCGAAGAAGAATTTGGTGCGGCCATCCCCGAAGAGGACGCCGAGAAGCTTACGACCGTCGGCAAGGTGGTCGAGTATCTGAAGTCCAAAGGCTACGGGGACGATAAGTAACCTGGCGCCCTGAACAAGGGCTAAGCCAAAACGCCAAAAAGGGATTCCACGGCAAGCAGCCGGGGAATCCCTTTGCTATTATGCCTTTTCGCAACTCGACTGGCGACAATACGACTTGAAGATTTCGCTAACGATGCAAGGTGAAGAAATGGTATAATATTCTCCATGGATACTCATGGCGCATACGATTTCAAGGTTCGCTCTTACGAATGCTCGAAATATGGCATTGCGACGCTGCCGACGATTTGCAACTATTTGCAGGAGGCGGCATCGCTGAATGCGGAAGAGCTAAAGTTTTCGAAAAGCAATTTCGCGGAGTCGGGAAACAACATCTCGTGGGTGTTGACTCGTCTTAGAGTAAAGATGTCCCGCTATCCGCGCTGGGGTGAGAACGTCTGCGTGCTTACATTCCCGCGCGGGGGACGCAAAATCACGGCTTGGCGCGATTTCGTGCTCTACGGCTCCGGCGGGTCTGACGAAGTCATAGGGTGCGCAACCTCGGAATGGATGATAATAGACCTTTCGACACGCAAAATCGTCCCTGTCCCGCAAAGAGTGTTCGCTCTTGCCAATACGGAGCGCGAACCCGTGCTCGGCACATCGCCGTTTGCGCCAAAACTGAAGTTTCCCGAATCTGGAACATCTTGCAGGATGGAGTTCAAGGCGCAGAATTCCCATATCGACCTGAATGGACATGTCAACAATTCGCACTATGTGGAATGGTTGATGGAGCCATTTGAAGGCGGCATGGCGAATGAGTTCGAGATTGTGTTCCGCTCAGAGACATTTGCCGGAGAGAAGGTGGTGCTTGAAGTTGCAAAGGATGATGATGGCGTCTCCATGCATCGCGTCTCCAGTGCCGACGGCGAGACGCATGCCATAGCCAGAATCTCCCCTGCCGCCGCGCCATGATATTTCGGCGGCGGTTGTTTCTCGCCGCCATGAGACATAATGTGTCAGCCATTGCCTTTTACTCGGTTGTGGTGCTTGCACAGCATTTGGCAGTTCTTCTCGCTTGTGTCGCCGCCTTTCGACCATGCCGTGACATGGTCGGCTTCCATCTCGCTGAAGGCGTAGATTCGCGTTGCGTTCGCAGAATGGGCAAGTACGCAATCCGGGCAATTCGAGACACCTTTCGCCTTCGCCTCCGCCGTCTGCTTCGCATAGACGCGTTTTGCCGTAGGAGCATCGAAGATTCGGACTTTGAGCAGTTTTCTATCCTCTTTTCTCTCGCCACCCAGCACATACTCGAATATGTTCTTTGGATTCTGTATCTTTTTGTCGTCCGCTTCAGCGAACAGCGCCGCTACGCGCTCCCATACCTTATCGGGATTGTACGGCCTCAAGTGGTAGGTCTCATACAGCCGCCCCCATTCTAGTCCGCACATTTCGGGGCGCGTTTCCTTGAACACGCCGTCTATCCATGCAATCACGCTGTCGAAGTAGTTTGCCAGCTCCGTTATGTCGGCGTCGTAGCGGTGATCTTTCATGTAACCTTTGACGTCTCCCTTGGAAACCCATTCAAGCGCTTTTGCAAGAACCGCCTGTCGCCTCTCGTCGCCGGAAATGAACGTTTTCCACTTTACCATGTTGGAGTTTGTCGTGGAATTGCTGAAGACTGCCTTCGCCGCCGTGACGAAGGGCCCGGAATACGTCGCGTTCAGGAGTTCCTGGTCATTGAGAGGCTTGCCCGCGATGTTGATTGTTCTGAACCAGTCCTTGATTTCGCGCTCCGGGTCATCGCCCTCGCCCTCGCAAATGTAGATTGTGAGTTTCGTTTTGAGAATCCATCCATGGAGGGCGGGATCGAACTTGTGCGGCATCCCGTTCGCGTCGAGGATATCCAGCTGCCCCGTCACAAAACGTCCGAAACTCGTGATGCGCTGCTGTCCGTCCAGGACTTCGTATTTATCCTCGCCAACCTTCAGGAAGTAGATGAGCCCAATCGGATATTTCTTGAGGAGCGACTCGACGACTGCCACATCGTCCTTCCCGTTTTCGTAGATGTAGTTGCGCTGGTATTCCGGCTGGATGACGAGTTTACCGCCCCAGCCGTTCACGCCTTTGCCCTCGAGTTTGTTGTAGTAGAACCCGTTGCAGATATCCCCGACAGTAATGTCGGTGCGAAGTTCAGTTTTCATGTGAGGCTCCTTTCCGGCGGATGAAAATACGAGCGTATGTATTTTTCTTATTTATTAAAGGTCTCGCATCTCCTGTTCCAAGAAAATCAAGACCTACTATGCTTTTGTTGTAACCAGCAGAGGCGCACATCCCCAAAATCTCGAACTGTTCCGGGCAGTACTTGTCGAGAAAGGAAATCGGCACGCCCATAACGCCGTCAAAGTCGCTTGGAATGGCGTCGGTGAATGGCACTTCGATTGCATCGTAGTTGTCGTACTTCCTATAGCCAATCCCCTTGATTTCCTTGTGGCGGGAATACTTCGCATTGTCGGCCATCGTCATTAGTTGGAGCGGCTGATGGCGGCGTCCGTGTTCAAGGTTCGTGAACCATCTCACACCCTTGACGCGGATGAAGTGGTTGCCTTTTTCATCGACTCGCCAACCTGCGGCGTTGAGCGGATACTCCTTCGGGACGCCGAACTCGCGGTCGCCGGAATGGATGCTTTCGCCAAGCCACATCTTGTTGGACTTGATAAGCGGGAACACCTCCTTGTAGGTTATCGCGTTCATGTTGCCGATGATGAGAAACTTTTTGTCGGCCTCGGTTATCCACTTGAGGAACTCGCGGAACAGCGAGAACGGCGGATTAGTGACGATGATATCGGCCGCGTCGCGAAACTTCTTCACTTCGTCCGACCGGAAGTCTCCATCGCCCTTCAAATACCACCATTCGAGATCCTCGAAATTGATTCTCCCGTCGCCGTTCACGTCGTGGTCGAGAATCATCATGCGCCCATGCCTCGGGTCGAGGCTTCGTCCGGCGGCATAGTCGAAGAGGTCGAATCCGTATTTCTCCTGCTTGGCATTGGGGGCGTAGCTTGTGGATATGAGTTTCTTCAATCCGAGCCGGGCGAAGTTCTCCGCGAAAAAGCGCGTGAAATTGCTTTCCTCCGGATCGTCGCATGGAAGGAGGACTGTCTTTCCCCGAAACGTATCGGGGTTGTATTCGAGGTATGCGTTGACTTCCGCCTGGATGTCGGCGTACTGCGTGTAGAATTCGTCGTTCTTCGCCCTTTTTGCCTTTTGAAGCGCTGCCGTATCTGCCATTGATGTTGCTCCTGCGAGCAGCGCGGCAATCAGCATTGCAATTCTTGTCTTCATCTTGCGCGATGCTCCTGTGGCGCCCGCACCGCCGCCGGACACCATGCCCGATGCATAAAAAGAGAGCGCATTTTCTTTTCCATGCACTCTACGGAAGCCCGACCAAAGGCTCAAACTGAATGCACGGAGAAAGAGAATGCGCCCCCATATGGGCGCACCTCCACTCACATGTCGTTCAGTTTTGAAATGTTTGGTCGTATTTCCGTAGAACGACTTGTTAGCGTGATGCTAAATTGTCTATCCTCCTTGCGGAGGGTGGCGGATTTCTCCCCGCCTTGTTGTTTTTTCGGACGCGCGGGAGCGCGTCCCTCCCTATTGGCTTTGTCCTTTCACTTCAGTTTCCACGATTGAGATTGAAGAGGTTTTATTCGTCATGTCATGGAAGATGATGGTATTTTACCATATTGAATGTTCGAAAGTCAATAGAACGAACGCGGAATTGCGCAGAAAGCGCGGTTTTCAAGCGATTGAGGGGCTCGGCAAATCCCCAGTCCGCCGCGTCGCACCATACCACTGCAGGGATGAACGCTCGAGTCGCCCGTTCCCCCAGTGGCCTGCCCACCGAGCCGGTATCCGCCCCATGCCCATCACTCACGAATCCAATGGGCATCACCCGGGAATCCAATGCCCATTGGATGCGAATTCAATGCCCATTGGGTTCCAATTCAATGCCCATTGGATTCAGACTCAATGCCCATTGGATTCAGATTCAATGCCCATTGGATTCCCGGATGATGCGCATCGCTCCGGCTTCCTCTGCCGCCTGTGAACATAATTGCTTGGTTTGGGCGGTTTACTCGCATTTGCACGCGCTTTTATCTTTTGCGGCACTCCAAAACGGGTCTTCCACCTTTTTAGACCCGCAAGGCGCAAAATATGGTATAATATATAGTCAATTGCGAGGAAAAGAAGATGGAAGAAGGAATATCCACACATCCGGAAATCGAGGAGGATTCGTGCAAGGGTTGCGGACGTTGCGTCGCAGCCTGTCCGCGCCACTGCCTTGAATTGACGGCTAAATTGAACAGGATGGGCATCAAGCCTGTAGGTTACAAGGGAGAAGGTTGCATAGGCTGCGGGATTTGCTTCTACAACTGTCCCGAACCATATGCGATAAAGGTGGTGAAGGCATGACCAAGTTCGTAAAAGGCAACGAAGCCGTTGTCATGGGTGCGCTCTATGCGGGGTGCGAGCTGTATTTTGGCTATCCGATCACGCCGGCGAGCGAAATCGCGCATGGTGCGGCGAAGTGGTTTCCGATGCTCGGGCGAGTGTTCGTGCAGGCGGAATGCGAGACGGCGAGCATAAACATGATGTTCGGCGCGGCAGGCGCCGGCAAACTTTGCATGACGGCGACTTCCGGCCCCGGTTTTTCGCTCATGCAGGAGGGGCTTTCGTATCTTGCAGGCGCGGAACTGCCGGCTATCGTAGTGGATGTGATGCGCGCAGGTCCCGGCCTTGGCAATGTCTATCCCGAGCAGGGCGATTACACGCCTGCCGTGAAGGGCGGGGGGCACGGCAACTACCAGGCTTTCGTGCTGGCGCCCGCCTCCGCGCAGGAAATGTGCGACTATACGGTAAAGGCTTTCCAGATGGCCGCAAAGTGGCGCACCCCGGCAATCGTGCTTGTCGATGGTTTGCAGGGACAGATGATGGAGTCCGTCTCGCTTCCGGAGAAAGAATGCCCGAGGCCCGATTTCTCGGCCTGGGCGGCCCAAGGCGAGCCCAAGACAAGAGAAAATCTCGTAAAGTCCATCTATCTCGATGCCGCCCAGCAGGAGGAGTTCAATATCCATTTGCAGGAAAAGTACGTGCGCATGAAAGAGGATGCCGAGGCGGAGACGTATCTTTGCGAAGATGCGGATATTCTCCTTTGCGGTTATGGCATATCGAGCCGAATCGCCCGCACTACGGCGGAGGAGTTGCGCAAGGAAGGCGTGAAGGCCGGCGTATTCAGGCCGATTACGCTGAATCCTTTCCCGGCGAACGAACTTGCCAAAGTGGCGAAGGGGCGCAAAATCATGTCCATAGAACTGGATGCGGGGCAGTTTGCCGACGATGTCCGGCTCAATCTCGCCAAGGCTGGGCTGGGCGGAGAGGCTGCGAGCGTGAAGATGATCCACCGCATGGGCGGCCAGGTGGTCAGCGTGGACGATGCCGTGAAGGCGGCAAAGGAGATGTTTGAATGAAGGTGATTGAACAGAAGGGGATGTATACGGAGTTTCCGCGTTGCGGCAAGCCGCATGCGCGCACTACGCACTACTGCCCGGGTTGCGGGCACGGGATCGTGAACAAGCTTATCGCCGAGTGCTGCGCGGAACTGGGCTTGCAGGATCGCACGATATTCGTCGATCCCGTCGGATGCGGCGTCTTTACCTATTATTATTGGGATGCGGCGCATATATCCGCTGCGCACGGGCGCGCTTCGGCGGCGGCGACGGGTGCTTGCAGGGCGCGGCCCGATGCGGTCACTATCGCCTACCAGGGCGATGGCGACTTGGGGGCGATTGGCTTCAACAACGCCTTTCAGGCCGCTTCGCGCGGCGAGAAGTTCGGCTGCATCTTCATCAACAATTCGCTTTACGGCATGACTGGCGGCCAGATGGCTCCCACTACCCTGGAAGGCGAAAAGACCACCACCACGCCATTCGGGCGCGACCCTTCCCTTACCGGACATCCGCTGCATGTCTGCGAGGTCTTCAACGAACTTCAAGCGCCCGTCTATATCGCGCGCGTCTCTGTTGCCGACACCAAGAGGATAATGGAGTGCAAACGCGCGATACGCCGCGTTTTCGAGCTTCAGGCCTCCGGCGCCGGATATGCGCTTCTCGAAATTCTCGCTCCTTGCCCCACCAACTTCGGCATGGGAGCCATCGATGCGGCATCTTTCTGCATGAACGAGATGGAGCGCGAGTTCCCGCTCGGCGTATTCAGGGATGTCGGGAAGGGCGTCATGGGCGCGGAAAAGACCGTCCATCCCGATTCCAAGGTGCTCGCCGTCAAGGAAGTGCCCCGGTATCCCACATGCGAAGCGCTCTTTGCGACTCCCGATGGCACCGAGGCGCCTCCAGTCGAAGACGACCCAGGCGTACCGGAAATGCGATTCAAGTTCGCGGGCTACGGCGGGCAGGGCATACTTTCCCTGGGTATTTGCGTCGCGGAAGCGGCACGCCTCGAAAAGCGCCATACGCTCTGGTTCCCGTCTTACGGACCCGAACAGCGCGGCGGCTCGGCTTCATGCTCTGTCGTTGTAAGCGGGACGAAAATCGGCTCGCCCACGGTCGAGCACCCGGATGTGCTCGTGTGCATGAACCAGCCTTCCTACGAACGCTTCGCCAAAGACGTGAAGAATGGCGGCCTTATCATCGTGGATAGTTCCGTGCCCGTGTGCGTAGACCCGCCGGAAGGCGTGGAATTGAAGCGCGTGCCGGCCATCAAGATGGCCGAGGATTTCGGCGTTCCCAAGGCCGCCAACACGATGATGCTTGCCGCTCTCAGAAAGTTCAAGGCTACAGGACTCAAGGACGAAAGCCTCGAGACTGCGCTTTGCGCCTCCTTCAAGAAGAAACCCCAGCTCATCGAAAAGAACCGCACATTGCTGAGGGAAGCAGAAGAGAGGATTTCCTTGTAGTCCCATCCGGGGATGGGCATGCCGCGGCAAGCGATGGCGCATGTGCGCCTTCCGGGCGCAAATCATCGCGGCATACGCGGCAACAGCCAAACAAAAGCGGCGGGGGTTCGCTTCTAAAGCGTCAGCCCCGCCGCTTTTGTTTGGTTAGGCAGTCGATGTGGTTTGATGTCAAGTCAAGGCGCAGCGTCTTGCGCACTCACTTCATCATCAAAGCGGAGATGAGCTTGCCGAAGCGTGCGCCGTCCGTGACGGGCGAACCTTCGGCGATAAGCGCAGAATCGTAGAGAAGGGCGATTGCATCGTCGAGTTCGGCGCCTTTCATGCTTGCCATTTTCTTGATGAGCGGATGGGAGGAATTGAGCTCAAGGATGCGCTTTTCTTCCGGCACATCCTGGCCCATCGCGCGCATCATGCGCACCATCGAGGGCGGCATGGCGTTCTCCTTTGCCACCAGGCAGCAGGGCGAATCCGCCAGACGCGTGGAGAGCTTTACGTCGGAAACGGAGGATTCAAGCGTTTTCTTGACGGTTTCAAGGAAGCCTTTCAATTCGCCGGCGGCCTTTTCGTTGGCTTCGTTTTCGGCCTTCTGCTCGGCTTCCGAGCCGAAACGGACGTCACCGCGAGCCAAGTCGACGAACTTCTTGCCGTCGAATTCTCTCAGCGATTCGGTGAGATATTCGTCTACCGGGTCGCAGAAGAGGAGGACGTCCGCGCCGTGTTTTCTCGCCTGTTCGATTTGCGGTGCGCGGCGTGCGTCTTCTTCGCGCTCGGCGATTATGTAATAGATGTCCTTCTGTTCGGAAGGCATATCCTTCACATAGTCTTCGAGGAAGACGAGTTTGCCGGCTTCGCCGCGGGCGGTGGGATATTTGAGAAGCTTCTTGAGCCGCTCTGCATTCTGGTAGTCGGTGTGGACGCCTTCCTTCAACAGCGAGCCGAACGCCTTCCAGAAGTCGCCGTATTTTGCGGCGTCCTTCTTCATCGTCTCCAGCGTTGAGAGGATTTTGGCGGTCACGGCACTCTTTATCTTGGCGATGATGGCGTCATCCTGAAGCATTTCGCGACTGACATTGAGCGGCAAATCGGCTGAATCGACAACGCCCTTGACGAAACGCAGATACGGCGGCAGGAGCATCTCCATGTCGTCTCCGATGAAAACGTTGCGCACATAGAGCGAAAGGCCCCGCTTTTCGTGCGGCATGAACATCTCCATGGTGGCTTTCTTCGGGATAAAGAGAAGCGCCTTGAACTCCACCTGGCCTTCCCCGCTGAACGGAATGGTCTCGAACGGGTCTTCCCAGTCACGCGTCAAGTGCTTGTAGAACTCGTTGTATTCTTCCGGCTTGACGTCCTTTTTGTTGCGCTTCCAGAGTGCGACCATGGTGTTGAGGGGCTTCGATTCGCGCTCCTCGCGCCATTTCTTGTCCTCGTCCTTCTCGTCCTTGGGAATGTCTATCTGGCGGAACTTGATGGGATAGGCGATAAAGTCGGAATACTTTTTGATGAGTTCGGAGACGCGCCAATAGTCGAGATATTCGGTCTGGTCGTCGCGGAAATGGAGCATTATCGAGGTGCCGAACGCTTCACGTGTCGCATCGGAGATGGTGTAGGAGCCGTCCATGGAGCTCTCCCACATGAAGGCGGAGGAAGTGCCGCGCTTTTTGGATACGACGCGCACCTTGTCGGCAACCATGAAAGCCGCATAGAATCCGACGCCGAATTGCCCGATAAGCTCTGGAAGGGCGTCTCCGCCTTTCTCCTTGAGCGCCTGGCGGAACGCTTTCGTGCCGGAAGATGCGATGGTGCCGAGGTTCTTTTCCATGTCCTCTGCGTCCATGCCGATGCCGTTGTCGGAGACCATCATCGTCTTTGCGGTTTTATCGACTGCGATTTCGATTGCCCACTCTGGATTGTCTGCGACGAGGTCCTTTTCGGTGAGGCCGAGGTATTTGGCGCGGTCGATGGCGTCGGAAGCATTGGATACGAGTTCGCGGAGGAATATTTCTTTCTTTGAATAGAGAGAGTTTACGACAAGGTCGAGCATTTCCGCAATCTCGGCCTTGAATTGGTTTGTCTTTGAGTCCATTACGATTGTCCTTTTGTTTTGCGTTTGAAATGGAAGTAGAGCGCGAGGTCGGTGGAGACGAGCGCCATGTCTATGAGGTATACGGCGCAGAGCCAGAGTTTGGTGCCCTCGGCGAGATGGGCGGCAATGCCGCACAGATAGCCGAATAGGACGATGAACATGAAGGCCGGGGATTTGCCGTCGACGCGTTTAGCCTTCCAGGTGCGCGCGATTGCGAACGGCCACGAGAAGCCGAATGCGAAGAGCATCATGAATTCGAGAAATTGCGAAGCCATAGCGGTGAAGAAGTATCACGCCTTTGTCAGACGAGGGGTTTGATGTATTTCGACTTGAGCGCGCGCCAGAGAACCGTGCAGAATGCGGAAAGCGGAATCGCGAGCAGCATGCCGAGGATGGGCCCCAAGACCGTGGCCCAGAAAAAGAAACTGAATATGACGCCTGCGTAGCCGAGGCCGGTCTTGTCGCCTTGGATGCGCGGGGTGATAAAGTAGCCGTCGGCGAGCTGCCCGAGCCCCCATACGATCAGGACGAGCACGAGGCGCGTTGCAGAGCCGTCATGCCCGAAGTAGGCGAGCGGCAGGGCGACAGGCAGGCAGACGAGGGAGCCGAAAAGCGGTATCAGGTTGAGCACCCCGAGCGCGAAGCCGATCAAGAAACCGTAGGGGAGGCCGACAAGCGCGAAGCCTGTGCCGTACATGACGCCTTCAATGAGGCAGATGAGGGTCTGGCGCTGGAAGAACGATACGAGGATGCGCACGAAAGCATCGATCTGCTCCGCCACGAACAGCTTTGTCTCATCCTTTAGGAATGGCATTTCATGGACTATTTCGCCGCCCGTGCGTGCGGGCGCCATTAGGAAGAACACGAAGAAAATGAGCGAGACTATCGAGGTGACGAGGGTGGAGAGGCACTTCAAGGCTCCAGAACCCGCCTTTGCGGCCGCGCCGCCGTAGTTCGTGTAGAGCTTCGCCACATCTTCGTACGGGACGCCCAAATTGTCGAGGAGCATTCTCGCTTTCGGGAAGGTGGCGCGGAACCATTCCGTCACTTTCGCCACGAGTTGCGGGCCTTGCGCGATGAGGTTGCTGATCTGGTCCGCCATCACGGAACCGGCGTACCACACGAATATGCCGAGGGGAATGAAAACCGTGGCGAGCATCACCACCAGCGCAAGCGTCGGGTTGCGCACGATTTTCACCCACCAGCGGTAGTACGGCTTGAAGAAGAGGGAAAGGAAAAAGCCAAGGACTACAGGCACGATTGCCGACGAGACATAGGATAGCGCCTTCAAGGCTCCCCACGCAACGAATGCAATGAATGCGAAGACGAGCGCGAGCGAAAGCATGGTAAGCCCGTTGGCTATCGTCTTCTTCTGGTTGTCGCCGAACTCTATCATATCCTTCTTCTCCAAGTCTTTCGCCGCATCGTCAGAGCACTGCGGTCTTGGGAAGGGCGCCGACGAGCGGACGGGCGTAATCGATGAACGCTTTCGTCACGTCGTTGCCCGACTTTGCGATGAACTCCTTCGGCACGCTTCTGGTGAACTTTGCCGCATTCTGGATAGGCATTGCGGCATATTCGACATCGTACTTCTTGCCTTTCCTGCGCTGGATGCCGATTGTGCCCTTGAGCGGCATGTCATCGGCTCCGCCTGCCGCTTCCATTGCGCAGAAGACGGCCACCTGGCCGGCGCATTTCGCTTCATGGACATCCGTCTCGCTCTGCATGGCCGGGAAGCTTCTCTGGAGGTAACCGAACGTATCGGCCCTGACGCGCTTGACTCCCGCCTTCGCCTTCAGTATGCCGGCGAGATGGTCGCCAAGAGCACCTGAGCCGGACATCTGGATGTTGCCGTGGGAATCCTTTTCGCCGCTGCCGAGTGTGGCGCCGATCGGCACGCCGTCCTTGCCGCGTATGCCTTCGGATACGGCAACGACGCAGCGACCGAGCTTTTTCATCACGGCCTTGACATCCTTGACGAACTTGTCCTCGGTGAAGACGGTCTCCGGGAGGTAGATCAGGTGCGGGCCATCGTCGGGGCGAGTGCGGGCGAGTGCGGAAGCAGCCGTAAGGAAGCCTGCGTCGCGGCCCATTATGACGTCGATCTTCACGCCGCCCAGCGCACGGTTGTCCAAATCGTCGCCGATAAGGGCGGAGGCGACGAAGCGGGCGGCGGAACCGTAGCCGGGCGTATGGTCGCAGGATCTGAGGTCGTTGTCAATCGTCTTGGGGATGTGGTAGGCGACGAGCGGATAGCCTTCCTTCTCGGCTTCTTCTGCGACGATGCGGGCAGCATCGGCGGAATCGTTGCCGCCTATATAGAAGAAGTAGCCGACATCGCGCTTCTTGAACTCTTCGAAAATCCTGCGGCAATCCGCGGCATCCGGCTTGTGACGGCAGGAGCCGAGCGCGGAAGACGGGGTGGCGGCGATTTCTTCGGCTTTCTTCGCGGAAAGCCTAGTGAGGTCGATGAAGTCGCCTTTGAGCATTCCTTCCACGCCATGGCGGGCGCCGAGGATCTTCCCGATCTTCCCTTCCTTGTGGTATTCCTGAGCGGCCATCACCGCGCCCATGAGCGAGGCGTTGATTACCATTGAAGGGCCTCCAGATTGGGCGATTACCATATTGTTGCGTCTTGCTTTTTTCTTCATTCCGTCTCCTTTTTGTCTTTGGGTTCGCTTGTATGCTGGGCGCCGGGAGGCGCGGGCTTTTTCGCTTGATTCGCGAAGTCCTGCTGCAGGCGCATGCGCGCCTCCTCGAGTGCGGGAATCCTATCCTTGAGCATAAGCTTTATCGGCAGCTCTGGGCAGAGAATGCGCAGGATGCGGAACATCCTGCCATTATCCACCAGTATCTCGCCATGCACCTTGCCCATGTGGATGAACTCGTCGAGAAGCCCTTGCGGAATCTTCTCCCACATCGCCGCGTAGCCTTCTTCCGCGTTTACCGACGTTTCGTGGTGAAAGACGATTTCGCCGGTTTTCGCGTTCGTCCCGAGGAAGCAGAACACTTCCCTCGGACGATTTTCACGCATGGCGATGTGCGGCACCTGGAAAAAGTCCACGGCCAGCGCCTCGCCAGTGGCGAACGGCAGGTCTTTTGCCGTGGCGACATCCTTCTTCAGTATGGAAAAGCGCTCCATGTGCGGCTGGCGCTGCACGAGTTTGAGGGGCCTGTCTTCCCATACGCCGGGCTCTTTCTCCACCCTGGCGAAAATCGCGGCTTCCCGTGAATATCGCATGGGGAGGTCTTTCTCGCTCTCAAGGCGGAGCATTATGCCGTATGTCTCCCACAAAACCTTGCGGCAAATGGCTGCTTCTCCCTCTGTCGGCGGACGCGGCGCGTAGCCGGATTCGCGCCTGAAGAAGTTGAACTCCGGGCCGTCTTCCGCAACATCGCTGGAAATGGTGAACTGCGGCAGCTCCAGAGGCGAGTGCCAGAAACCGAAGTTCGGATCCATCCGCAGCTGGACGAGCTCGAAGAAGGTGGACCAGCCATCGAGCATCATCAGGTTGAACGCTTTTCTGCCCTTCGTCGAGAACGAGAACATTATCGTGCAGAACAGCGGAAACGCGATGCCTTGGGGTTTGACCGCCCAGCTGAAACCCGAAAGCCGCTCCCACATCTTGAGAGCGTCCATCTTGCGCACGAGGTCGAATATTTCGCTGTAGTCGGCCATGGCGTCACCCCAACGAAGACGAAACCTGAAAGACTGCCATCAGAATGGAAATCGCGACGAAACCCACTGCGGCTGCGATAAGAACGATGAGAATAGGCTCGAGGGCGTTTGTGAAGGATGCGATGTTGCGGTCCATATCCTTCTGATAGCGCTTGCCGATGTGTTCGAGGGAACTTGCCATGTCGCCGGCCTGTTCTCCGACGGCGAGCATATCGGTCATCATCCTGGGAAAGACTCCGCTCGAGGCGAGCGGCCCGGAGATGGAAGTGCCGTCAGTCACCCTCTGGCGGGCGGTCTTGAGTGCGGCTCCAATGACGGCGTTGCCGCAAGTCTCTTCTGCGATTTTGAGCGCCTGGAGCACGTTCACGCCGTTGGTGAGAAGCGTCTTGAGCGTGTAGGCGAGGGAAGAATACGCGCCTGCAGCCACAATCCCGGAGATAAGCGGGGCTTTCAGTTTCCAGCCGTCGATTTTGAGTCTCCCCTGTTCGGTCTTGCTCCACTTTCTGAACCACAAGGCGAAAAGGACGATGCCGAGCGCCATAGCCCAGCCGTAGTGGATGAGGGCGTTGCTCATGCCGATTAGGATGCGTGTGGGAAGGGGGAGCGTGGCGCCCATCGAGTCGAACACTTTCTGGAACTTCGGGATGATCCAGACAAGCGCGGCCACAACGGCGAAGACGCCGAAGACGAGCACGATCATCGGATAGGAAAGGGCGCTTTTGATCTTGCTGCGCATGTTGTCGTAGCGCTCGTAGTGGTCGGCAAGACGCCGCAAGACCTCCACCATGGCGCCGGAAGCCTCGGCTGCGCGTATCATGTTGCCGTAGAGGGGCTCGAAAGTCTTCGGATGATGCATGCACGCATCGGAGAAGTTTTCGCCGCGCACGATCCTGTCGCACAAATCCTGGCATACGAAACGCTGGCCGCTTGCTTCCTCGCCCTGTCCTGCGAGGGCTTGCAGGGCCTGGCCGAGAGTCATGCCGGCCTCGATGAGGTCGGCAAGCTCCGAAGTGAAAAGGAGCACTTCCACCCGGCTCATCTGGGTCTTCTGCCTGGAGCCTCCAAGCTCGGCGTTCCAGATGGAGGTGGAAGAGCCTTTCTTTGCGTCTTTTGCCGCCGGCGCGGTTGCGTTGGGGGCCGAAGGGGATTGGGCGGGGGCTTTCGCCCTCGCCACCCCTCCGGAACTCTTCCTTGCGTAGCCCATTTGCGGCAAAAGACCTTTCCCGGCGCGGCTTATTTCACCACGCGCACGCGCACCACGGCGTCGGATGCTTCCAGCGCCGATACGACTTGCGGCGGCACGGGCGAATCCGTGTCGATGAGCGTATAGGCGAAGTCGCCGCGGCTCTTGTTCGCAATCGCGTCGATGTTGATGTTGGCGTTGCCGAGCAGCGAGGTGAAAGTGCCGATCATGTTCGCTACGTTCTTGTGGCAGACCGCGATGCGCCCGGCCTTGTTGGGAACTCCGAGCGAGCAGGCGGGGTAGTTCACCGAATTGACGATGTTGCCCGTCTCCAGGAACTCGCGCATCTCCTTGACGGCCATGACTGCGCAGTTATCCTCGGATTCCTCCGTCGAGGCGCCGAGGTGCGGGATTACGATGCAGCCTTTCTTCCCCGCCGTCGTGGCGTTCGGGAAGTCGCTCACATACTTGCGCACTTTGCCGGATTCGATGGCGTCGAGCATGTCCTTCTCGTTCACGAGCGCGTCGCGCGCGGCGTTGATCACGATTACGCCGCGTTTCATCAGGGCAATTGTCTCTGCGTTTATCATCCCCTTCGTGGAATCGAGCGCCGGCACGTGGATGGTGATGAAATCGCACTCGCGGTAGATGGACTCCACGTTCTTGCAGTGCCGGACGGCGTGGTCGAGGTTCCATGCCGCGTCCACCGAGAGGTAGGGGTCGTAGCCATACACGTCCATGCCGAGCTCGATGGCTGCGTTGGCGACCTTCTGGCCGATTGCGCCAAGGCCTATCACGCCGAGCTTCTTGCCGGCGATTTCAGTGCCGGCGAAAGCTTTCTTCGCTTTTTCGGCGGTCTTTGCGATATTGGCGTCGTCGGCGTTCGCCTTCACCCAGTCGATGCCGCCAGTGATGTCGCGGCTCGCGAGCAGCATCGCCGCTATGACGAGCTCCTTCACGCCGTTCGCATTCGCGCCGGGCGTGTTGAATACCACTATTCCCTTCTTGGCGTATTCGGCGTGCGGAATGTTGTTCACGCCCGCACCCGCTCTTGCGACGGCGAGCAGCCCATCGCCGGGCACGAGCTCGTCCATCTTCGCCGAACGCACGAATACCGCGTCGGCTTCTTCGAACTTTTCAGTCCGGATGTAATTGTCAGGTAGGCCATCAAGCCCGATTTGCGCAATCGGGTTGAGGCAGTTGTATTTGTACTGCTTCATGTTTCTTTCTTCTTTCTTCCTTTAGAGTTTATCTCAGGACATTTGTCCGCGACGCATCGGGGACGGCGCATATTATAGCGCAATGCGCCCTCGTTTGTCAATGGGGGGAAAATATGATATAATACGCATTACCATGAAAACTACGACAATGCTTGCGCTCTTCGGAGCGATATTGGCCTTGGGTGCGTCCGCGGCGCCGAAGTCGCCGGCGGAACTGATGTGGGACGGCCTTGAACCGGCAGACAAGCTCTACGGCAACCCCTTGGAGCCGGATGACCTTTTCGACATGGTCGTCGTCGTCGGCGAGTTCAAAATCGACAAGCTGAAGGACTTCCCCTTCGATACGCTCGGCGAACAGGCCAACTATGCACTCGAGAAGCGCCTCAGGGTCATCTGCTCGTTGCAAGGCTCCAGGCTCAATGCCCCGAAATTCAAGGAACTCCTCAAAAAGAACAAGCTTACGCTTGGCTGGGGAGTCACCGTCTATCAGGACGCGTGCCTCGCCACCACAAACAGGCCTGCGGCGGAATCCTATCCGTTCTTCTATGTGGTCGATACGAAAGGCGCGGTCATCTACAAGGGTACAAGCGAAGATTCGGCAATCAGCGCAGCCAAGGCCGCAGTGGAAAAGCTGCCGAGGGAGAACGAGATATTCGGCATTTTTCCGCCGAACAAACTCCTCCCCGAGGCCACGAACTACTTCCGCAAGGGCGTTCAGACCCGCCCGGGCATGGCGTGGCTCAAGCGTATGAGCATGGATAAAGATCCTGAAAAGGCGGCGGAAGCCGCGCATATGCTCGTTTCCGTCCCGCAGAAGCGCGATTTGCTCATAAAGGATTACATGCGCGCAGCGCGTTCGGTGCCAGGCGAGACGATGTGGAAAATCGAACAACTTTTCAAGATGTGGCCGGACTTGAAGTCGGACAAGAAAATCGCCAGATTGCGCGAAGAGATAAAGGAGATGGGCGATTGCGAAAAGGTGGTGAAGATTGTGATTGCAGTCGAGAAGGAGGCGCAAAAGCCCGTGCTCAAGTCGGCGGAGGCCAAGCGCGCCGCTCTTTTCTACAAGGCGAACATCCAGAAACTGGAACGTCTCGCCCAATCAAAGGATCCGACGGCCGGCGCCGAGGCTACGCGATATATGCCCAGAGTCGAAGCCCTCGCCAACGCCATGCTCAATTGGCCCCCCCCGGAACGCTGATTGCGCCGTATCGTTCCGGAAGTGCCGTCTAAGCGCCATCCAGCAGAAGGGCAGAAGATGTTCCCGGCGAATATTCGTCCTCTTGCCTTGCTTGTGAAGCCGGCGGGGGCTTCTTGCAATCTCGATTGCCCCTACTGTTTCTACAAACGCCACGCGGCGGGGAAGATGGATTTGAAACTTCTCGAGCGCACGCTCGATAGCTACATGGCCATGCCGTTCCCCGCGCGCTTCAAGTCGGTTTCGCTCCAGGGCGGCGAACCGCTCTTGGCCGGCGCTGAAGTCCTTGAACTAGTCTCGCGCTATCCCTGCGCCAAAAACATACAGACTAACGCCACTCTCCTCACGCCGGAAATAGCGCGCGGTTTCGCCCGCACGGGGTGGCTCGCCGGCGTTTCGCTGGACGGCCCTGAAGATATTCACGACAAAATGCGCTCTTCCTCGCACGGCGCCGTCGTTTCAGGCATACGGATACTGGAAGATGCAGCGGCCGCCTACAATCTCATGACTGTCGTATCCAAGGCGAATGTCGCCAAGGCAGCCTGTATCTATTCATATTTCAAAAACGCTTTCAAGACGCGTTTTCATCAGTATATAGAGTGCACGGGCCCCGACCCGGCCTTTGCAATCACTGCGGAGGCGTGGGGGGATTTCCTTGTTGAACTCTTTGACGAGTGGATAAAGAGCGATTTGCGCGAAATATCTATCCGCACCTTCGATTCTCTCGCTTCCGTGATGCTCGGGCGAGGACCCGTGCAATGCTCGTTTTCAGATACGTGCGCACACCATTTGGTGGTGGAATTCGATGGCTCTGTTTATCCATGCGATTTCCATGTCTCTGAGGAGACGCGACTAGGCAATATAAAGGATAAAAGCCTTCTGGAGATTGCGCAAAGCGAGGAATACGCCAAATTTGCCGCGCGGAAGGGCGAAATCGCACCAGAATGCGCCTCATGCGAATATTTCACATACTGCCGCGGGGATTGCCCCAGGAACAGGCGTTCGCTTTGCGCCGGGTGGAAACGTTTCTTCGCCCACGCTCTCGGACGCCTTGGCGAATCAATTTTTTCTGCCGACTAGACGCTCGGCGATGTTTTCGAGTAGGCTTGTGTCTCCCGGGAGGGACTTTAGAGCGTTCTTTGCGGCGGCTGTAGCGGAAACGACCAGATGCTCCGTCTCTTCCTTATTATAGGGCGAATCGCCGTCCAGCAGGTCGTCTTCATATTGGAACGCGAGGCCGAGATTGAGAGCAAACGCCCTCAACGCTTCCAGCGTTTCCTCGTTTGCCCCCGCGGTGAGGCCGCCCATGACGGCCGCCGCAATGAATAGATCTGCGGTCTTGTGCTCGTAAATAAAGGGGATATCGGCCTTTGGGGCATCTTTTTCGCGCATTATGTCTTCGACCTGACCCTGCACCACGCCCACGCCTGCCGCGGCAAGCGTTGCCACTATCCGCCCTGCGTTGCGGGGAGAGAGCGCCGCAACGCGGAAGGCAGCCGCCTGCAAAGCGTCTCCTGCCAATATTGCGTTCGCCTCGCCGAACTTCGTCCAGACCGTCGGCTTGCCGCGTCGAAGGGTATCGTTATCCATGGAGGGCAGGTCGTCATGGACTAGGGTGTAGTTGTGGAGAAGCTCGATAGCGGCTGCGGCATGGCGTGCATCCTCGGCATTCCCGCCCGTAGCGACGGCAGCGGCGAGGCATATCAAGGGGCGTATCCTCTTCCCGCCTGTGCCAACAGCATATTTCATCGCATCATGCAACACTTCCGGACGCGCCCCGCACGCCTCCAACGCTTCTTCAAGCGTCCTTTCGATTGTTTCGATGTGTTCCATATGCTTCCAGGCTCCTCCTGATAAAACGAAAGACCGCTTTCGCGGCCTCTTGTAATTGGTGGCGAGAAAGGGGATCGAACCCTTGACCTTAGGCTTATGAGTCCTGCGCTCTACCAACTGAGCTATCTCGCCGTGTCGTTTATTGCGCTATCAGACGCAACGGGGGCATATGATACCAAAAAAACCGCCTGCTCGTCAAGGGGGTATTTTGAGGTGTTGGTGAAATCATTGGCTCGCCGCCACGGCGGCAGGGCAGGTGGCGGTAGGGCGGGCAGACCCCTGCCCGTCGCGACATTGCGGCGGCGGTAGGACGGGCGGCGGTAGGTATAATGGGAACTAG
>DFGM01000034.1:0-25789 GCA_002371755.1 Verrucomicrobia bacterium UBA3750
TGCCGTCGATGCGGTAGCGGATGCGAAGTTCCGTTTCCTGTGGCTCGATATGGATATCCGTGGCGCCTTGCTTGTCTGCTTCTGCGATAATCTGGTTGACGAAACGCACGATAGAGGCTTCTTCGCCCATTTCGTTGACGTCGATTTTCGTCATCGCGCCGAACTCTTCGTCTACGGAGTAGCGCCCGTCGTCGATCATCTTTTCGATGGCGTCCGCGCCTACGCCATAGTACTTCTTTATGGCCTTTTCTATCTCTTCGCGTGGGGCGAGGAGGATTTTCACCGCAAGGCCGGTCATCAGATGCAGACCGTCTGAAGCGGCGGTTGCGAAAGGGTCGCCCGAGACTATCGTGAGCGTGGTATCGTCCTTGGCGAACGGCAGGACGTTATATTGGTAGACGGCGCTCGCCGGGATGGCTGTGAGCGCTTCGGGGCTGGGTTGGCGGTTTTCGAGGTTTACGGTATCGAGTCTCAGCACTTTGCCGATGGCATCGAGAAACTCCAGTTCTTTCGCGCCGCCGAACTTCACCGCCGCCTCGGCCAGCCCCATGCCAGGATTTTCGGCGCGCATTGCGGAAATGCGCCCAATCTGGTCGTCCGAATAGATGCCAGTAGCCCTTAAAACGGCCTCGGCCAATGTCCCGTTGCTCATGTTCATGCGGGATATTATACCATATTCTGCTGGTGGCGGGTAGCGGGTTTGCAGGCTTTCTCGCCTTTGCCGTATCCGCAAAACGAGAAAACCGCGCGGCGGCGCGGGGAGATTTTTGGTATAATATGGGTCGATTGCAAAAAGAGAAAGGACGATACCGATGGCTGAATTGTTTGATGTCGATATGACGAAATGCGTCAAATGCGGCTTGTGTGTGGAGGATTGCGCATTCGGGGCGTTGAAGCGCGGCGAATCGAACGTCCCGGAGATGGCCAAGGAACAAAGCTGCATGCGCTGTCAGCATTGCCTGGCGATATGCCCGGCAGGTGCAATTTCGTTCGACGGCAGAAAGCCAGAGGATTGCAAGTCTGTAAAGAGTCTTGCCCTGCCAACCCTCGAAGAGGCGGAGAACTGGTTGCGCTCGCGCAGATCCGTGCGCAAATTCGCCAAGGACGATGTCGATAGAGATCTTATTGCCCGCCTTCTTTCCTCTCTCGGCAACACCCCCACGGGGTGCAACGCACGGAGTCTCACATTCACCTGCCTTCCGGACCGCGCATCCATGGAACGTTTCAAACACGCCTTCGTGGGCGTGCTGGAGGCGCATCGCGACGGCACCAGGATGCTGCCGCGCTGGCTTGCGATTCCTGCAATCAAACTGCGAAGGGGCGGCAGCGACATCTTTTTCCGCAATGCGCCGGGAATGCTTGTGGTATCCTCTGATACATCGAATCCCGCAGTCACCACGCCTGTGCAGGATGTGACGATAGCATGCACCAATTTCGAGCTTCTGGCCAATGCGGCGGGGCTTGCGACATGCTGGTGCGGATTTCTGAATCTGGTCGGCCGGGAGGTGCCGGAGATACTGGAGCGCACTCTCGGCGTCAAACAGGGTGCGCCGTTCTATGCGATGCTTTTCGGCAAGCCCGCCGTGCGCTACAGCCGCTGCGTTCGGCGCGAGAACTATGCGAGGATAGTCTACGCCTGATGACGCCGCGCCCCGCCGGGCACCCCGCCCATGGCACTCGGCGGCAGGGCGCCCGCCCCAAAAGTCGCAGGGAATAGTAGACAGCTTGGGCGCAAATATAGCATGATACGCCCCAGACCGCATGTAACCCAATGCTTGGATGTGTGTATACAAGGCAGAAAATCAAGTACAAGGAGATACCGCTATGGCAAGCAAAGTAACTGGTGCACAGGTAAGTCAGACCTCGTTCAAGGTCGAAGATTTTCGCACTGCAGTCAATTACGAGAACAAGACGAACAAGGGCTATGTCCGGTTCGTTCCCGATGGCAACGGCGGAGTGAAACTCGCCAAGGTCAACAACAAGATCGACCTCTTTATCAACTGGCGCACGAATATCGACGCGGAAAAGAACCGTGCGATGCGCGAGAAGTTCGTCGATTCTCTTACGCGCGACCTGAAGTGGGCAGACCGCACGTCGGTTGAGAATATCGCCGACAAGATTTTGCGCGTCAAGAGCGGCGACAAGAAGGGAGAAGGGCGCACAGACGCGCTTTCCCGCAAGGAATTGCAGTCCGCATTCGCGGAATACGACAAGCTCATGAACTCCACCGGCGGCCGCCAGAAGATGATCAACAATCTTCTCATGAAGACGGCCGAGCGCTGCGGACTTGTCGCGAACGAACAGGCTGTGCGCGAGTTGAAGCACCGTTTCTTCCCGTCGAACGAGAATTGGCGCGAGTATATGTCGCTTCAGGATTGCAACCCTGACATCCCTCTCGGCGAGCCCGGCCACATGAAGGTCGACGAAGCGACGTTCAAGGCGAAACTCCACGCGCTGGAATTGAAGTGCGAGGATGCCGTCAAGCGCGCCAGCATAGAGAATGTGATTCGCGCCCAGGCGGAGGGAGTGCTCGCCCCCAACGCCGTCAACAACGACTTCGGGCTTAATCTTTCCATCGAGAACAAGGCGCAGCTTCGCGGTGCGCTCCTTCACTTCCTCGCCGAGAAGGGGCTGGCTCCCACCGACAACGTGAACGGCACAATCGGCACAGGCGGAATGATTTTCGAGGCGTTTATCGACAAGGTGCTTCCCGAACTCTACAAGAAGTGCGTCGCCGACATTCAGGCGCAGGGCGAGACCGGCGACAAGCAGCTTGCCATGGAAGCGTTCTTCTCGTTCGATGCGATCATGGAAGAGGCGGAGAAGTTCGTCATCGGAGCGCGCGACTACATTGCAAATCCCCCTGCCGACGCCGTCAAGCTCACCGGCAACGATAAAATCGACAGCATCATCAAGAACGGTGCGCAGACGGTCAAGAAGGCCCGCAACATGGCGAAGAGCGGCTACATAATGACTGCCGCCGAGCACATTGCCAAGAACAGCAACATCAGCCAAGCCGAAGCGAATGAGATTGCAGGCGAGTTCGCGAAGGGCGCCGGGGCGTTCCAGTCGGAAGGGCTGCTCAAGACGTTCACCCAGAAGTTCCTCGCCGAGCGCGGCGTGGGCGAAGATGTGAAGCCGGGCGACGAGCAGGATCAGATTCTTACGAACACCCTCAACAGCATCCTCGAGACCGGCGTCAAGGTCGGCATCGCCGCGCAGATTCAGCATGGCAACGCAAAGATCGACCCTGAGATCGGCTTGAAGGTGCCTGTCGACAACGGGATGGGCGGCTACGTCAAGGAGATGGAAGACGCCATCGGCGAAATCGCCTCCGGCAAGAACGGGCTGGACAAGGTTTTGATGGGCAAGCTCTTCAGCTGCACGCTTGCCAACATCGCCAGCCGCAAGGTCGAGTCTGTCGCGAACGGCATGCGCAAAACAGTCGCGCTCGACAAGAACAGCGAGGAGACCGACAAGGCGCTCTTGAAGGCGACGGCCGAGTCGTATGTCAAGTTCGAGCAGACCGTGCTCAAGACAATCAACGGCGCCAAGACTGCGTTCGAGAAACTCGCCAAGGCGGTGAACAAGAAGGGGCTTCTCTACGAAGGGACGTTCAACGATCTCCTTCAGAGGGCGAGCACGAAGTTTGCCAATGCGCACAAGGCCGCGCTCCATGAGTTCTTCCTCAAGTCGCCTGTCGAGAGCGCCGAGGATGGCGAGAAAATCCTCGCTCGCATATTCAAGGCGAAGCTCTCCGAAGCGCGTGCGGAACTCGATAACGACCTCGCCATCGCTTCGCTCGCCAGGACGTTCGGAGCCGCGAACCAGCGCAAACTCCTCGCCGTAGAAGAGCGCGTTTCCGATGCGCTCGCCCAGAACGGGCTTGATGCAGTCAAGGTCGGCCGCGAGGGTCTCGTCAGCGAAAAGACGGCTCGCGCACACCTCGCCGCAGGCGAACTGAAGCGTCTCTACACCGCCACCCTCGCAGCCCACCTCAAGAGCGTCAAGACGGTCGACGGCTACAAGACGGTGACGGACGACTTCGTCAAGAAAGTCGTCGACGACTTCAACGCCAAGGCGGTCAAGTTGCTCAAGTCGGTTGCCGAAATCGAAACCAAGTTCCTCAAGGCATACGAGGAACAGCTCAACGAGACCATCTCGAATATCATCGAGAACGAAGGCGGCGACCTCAAGGGCTACGTCACGGGCGCCTATCCCGTCACCAAGGACGAGAAGAAAGCGCTTGTCAAAGATCTGACTGCCGAAGTCATGCGCTACAAGGCGTCGGATCTCAAGAAGAACATCGACGAAATCCTCGACGCGCCGTCTTCGTTTGCGAAGAAGGATGTGAAGTTGGTTGCCAAGACGCTGGTGAGCGACCACGACACCGGTGCTGTGGAAAGCACAATCATGGGGCTGACAATAATCATCAAGGAGCGTAAGCAGATGATTGCCGATTACCTGGCCGGTGACGCTACGAGCGGCATCTCCGATCGTGTTGCCGCGACAGACGTCTTCGGAAAGGGCGGGGCGATGGAAAGCGCGACCGCACTTGAAAAGAGCGTGTTCACCGACAAGGCCGTCAAGGATGTCAAGGCGCGTATGAACGCTCTTCCGGTCGTGTACGCGACAGGCGACAAGGCCGCGCTCGAGGCGCGTATCATCGCCGAGGCCTCCAAGATAGCGGATGCGGCGGTCAAGCCGTGGGTGAAATTCCGCACTTCCTTCATCGCCAAGGCGGCCGAAATCGAAAAAGAGTTCTCCGCCATGGGTGCGGACGAGGTCGTCGGTCTGCGCGGATGGGTTCTCATGGAATTAGCCCAGAAGGCTCTCGATGCTGGCGGCAAGGGTATCGACCTGAATACCGCGCTCGGCTACTATCGCAATCAGCTCGAATCCACTCTCAACTACGCGATTGGCCAATCCAAGACGAGCTTCGAAGAGTACTCCGCGAAGGTCGAGAAGGTGCTCGCTCCGGCGAAGGAGAAAATCCGCGCCGCAGTCGAAGACAGCATCGAGTCGACCCTTGAGGATCTCTCCGCCGAAGGTCAGGCGTATCTCAAGGACGAAATCCTGCCGAAGATCTACCGCGAGGTTGAATTCGACATCTATCGCAACCCGGATGCATACACGGAGGACAAGCTTGGCGCGAGGATCCAGAAGCTCGAGAACAACTTCATGACTCCTCTGTTCCTTGCCGCCTCCTTCAACAAGGCGAACGATGAAGAGTCCCTCAAGAACCTCATCAAGGTCGCCGGGGCCGGGGTGTTGCTCACCGACAAGGAAGAGACCGCCGCAGCCGTCGCCAACCTCAAGACGTGGCTCACCACGAAGGAAGGCTCCGCCGCGCACGTAGCGATGGAGAAGGCGCTCCTCGACTACGTCGCCGAGGTCGGCAATAGCGGCATCGACGGGGTTGATGTAAGCACATTCGCGCCGACCGTGCCCGGCAACGCCGTCGCCGGATTCCGCTTCGCCGCCCGCGATGTCCTCAAGATGCACACCGCCCAGATGCTCTACGAACCATTCGACAACTCCCGCGTCGGCGAGGCGAAGGATGTGTTCGAAAGGTGGGTCGATTCCCACGGGCTCTCCCGCTATGAGGACTTCCGCAACACGACCGCCAAGGACCGCATCATGCAGAAGTTCGTCGAGCGCGTCAAATCCCTCCAGGAGAACGCCCTCGAAGGCGCCGAGAACGAGCCTATCCTCACTCCGTCCTTCATCGACGCCATCGACCAGGTCATCGACTCCGACGGCATGACCGCCATGCTCGGCGAGTGGAAGGAGAAGGCGCTCAACGAACTCAAGGGGCACTACCTCAAGCAGAACGACGACCTCGGCTACATGATCAACCCTGGACACGAGAAGTTCGAGACTCTCAGCGCGAATCTGCAGGAAAACGCCAAGCGCAACAGCGAGGAGATTCTTGCCGTCCTTTCCGCGAAAATCTCCGAGGTCGCAGGTTCGCTCGATGCTCTTGGAGGCCTCGCCGCAATGAAGGACGCCATCGCCAAGATCGACATGAATGCGATCATACGCGAAGTAAACGATACCGTCAACGTCGTCGTAGACGAGTGCGTCAGGCGTTTCTCGCTCGAGGAATCCTCCGTCAAACTCGTCATGGATTATTCGCACACCTTCGAGCGTCAGCTCGTCAAGGACGCCATCGGCGAAGAAGCCGCGAAGAACTTCCCGAACGGCTTTGACGACCTGCTGCGTTTCCCGAAGGTGGTCGGCGACGAGAAGGTCGTTGCTGCAATCGGCAAGGCTCGCACCTACATCGCCGCATACTTGAACGAGGCTTTCAAGTACTGCAACGACAAGAGCACCACGACCTTCACACTGGAAACTACATTCAGGAAGAGCACCGTCGCCTGCATCGCCGAAGTCAAGAAGAACAAGGCCATCTGGAAGAACGGTCTTGAAGCCGCCCTCAAGGCCGCCGCAAAGGAGTTGAAGTAAGCGATGGAAACATTCAGTCGGCTGATTGAAGACGCTGGCGCACTTCTCGGCATCGAGGGATTCTCCCCCGATGCCGGGGGCGTTTGTTATCTTGCGGCGGAGGAGGCGCAAATATCGATTATCGACTGCTCTGAAGCAAGCGGCTTGATTCTCATTACCGCCGATTTCGCCGGGCTCGATTCCGATTGCGACGAAGAACTCCGTTTCGCGCTTTCTTCGAATTATCTCTTCAAGGCTACGCACGGCGCGACGATTTCGCTCGATCCGGATTCGGGCGGACTCGCTCTTTCGATCTATCTGCCAATCGACGCCCTTACGCCGGAAATGCTCGTCGAAAGGATTGAGGCTTTTTCGTCCGTAATGTTCAAATTGCGCGAGTCGATTGACAGCAGAACTTTCGATGTGCATTCGGAATCCGATGACGAAGAAGACGGCAATGATCAGTTTGACATCATTAAGGCCGATGGTGTTTCGGCGAAAGTGTACCCAAGCGGCGATTCGTCATTGATTGTGTCTGTAGAGCTTGGCGAATTGCCTGAGGGCAGTGCGATTTTGCGTGAACTCATGACCGGCAATTATCTTTTCGCGGGCACCGCCGGAGCTGCGCTTGCACTGGATGAAGACAGGCGCGTAGTCATGCAGCAGCGTTTCTGGGTCAAGGAATCTGCTGAAGATGACATATCCGGACGTCTTGCGGTTTTCTTTGACAAGGCGAAGGTATGGAAGGGGAAGTTGATTTTAGGCGGTGACGAGCAAATTCCCTTTTCCCCCTTGGACGACTTAATTCGCGTGTAAAAGCGTGCGCAAGGCGCAAGCGCAGGCGACGCAGCATTCCGGCCGCGTCTCCTGCCGCACTGACCGTCAGCCGCGAATCGCCAGCCGCCAGCGGGCATGACCCCCGGCTTTTTACCCCCCTAGCCACGCGCCGCATAAAATGGTATAATACCTACAATGTTTTCGTTTCTGAAGAGAAAGAGCTCGAAGCCGGTAATCTACACACGGCAGGAGCATGGCATTTCGCGAAAGAACATCGATCCCGATGCTCTGAAAGTGCTCTATAGGCTTTCATCTTTAGGATACACGGCATATCTCGTTGGCGGCGGCGTGCGCGATCTCCTTTTGGGTCGCCAACCCAAGGACTTTGATGTGGGCACGAGCGCGAATCCCAACGAGGTGCGTCACGCTTTCAAGAACTGTTTTCTCATCGGCAGGCGCTTCAGGCTCGCGCATATCAGATTCGGCCACAAGGTGATAGAGACGGCCACTTTCCGCCAGAACTCCCAGACCGTGGGCGAGATTATCGAGCATGCGGCGGAAGGTCCTCTCGAGGATAACACGTTCGGTACGCCGGAGACCGATGCCTACAGGCGCGACTTCACGGTGAACGGGCTGTTCTACAATATCAAGGACTTCAGCGTAATCGATTGGGTGGGCGGAATGGAAGACCTCAAGCGCGGAATCATCCGTGCGATTGGCGAACCCGGCATCCGCTTCCAGGAGGATCCGGTCAGGATGATGCGCGCGATGAAGTTTTCCGCGCGTCTTGGTTTCAAGATAGAGCGCAAGACGTGGAATGCGATGAAGAAATACCATTCATGCATCTTGACGGCCAGCGTGCCGCGCGTGTGCGAAGAGGTGTTCAGGCTGTTTTCGTTTTCGTCTTCTCGGGAGGCGTTCAAGCTGATGTGGCGCTCCGGGATGATGAAAGACCTCCTACCCGGGCTTGCGGACGCCGTGGATGCGGGGGGCGGCGAAAAGAGCGTCCTCTGGAAGCTCCTCGGCGTCTTGGACGATTTCGACAAGATAATGTCCGAGCACGGCTGGGAAGTGCCGAACGCGATACGGGCCGCCGTCCTGATGACGCCGGTTGCGGAAGATTCCGGGCGTCCCGGATGCGGCAGGAAGGCGATGCAACAGATGCTCTCCTCGCTGAAAATCCCCAAGGCGACATATTTCACCGCGGCATTGCTCATCGAAAGCGCGCGCAGACTCGCCGAGGCTCCAGTCAAGGGAAAGA
This sequence comes from Verrucomicrobia bacterium UBA3750, assembly GCA_002371755.1. Taxonomy (GTDB): domain Bacteria; phylum Verrucomicrobiota; class Kiritimatiellia; order RFP12; family UBA1067; genus UBA1067. Next base: position 8,486 of record DFGM01000034.1, read on the forward strand.
GCCGGTTCGTGCACAACCGTGACTTCATGAACGCCTTGGACTACAACAGGATCGTCACGCGTGCGCTCGGCAAGAGCGAGAAGAACCTTGACGCCTGGGCGGATCTTTACGAAAGCGTTTCAAGAAAACAAGTTCAACAAGACGACAAGAAAGGAACAGTCAAATGACAATCCCGGAGGAGTTGCTCCCTGTAATCGAATGGTGGGAAAAAGACGGCAAGCAGACTCTTGCCATAGTTGCGGCGGCCGCCGTAGTGGTGCTAGGCTACCAAGGCGTGAAGAATTGGCGCGAGGCGAAGCGTATCGCGGGCGCCGATGCGTTCATGACCGCCGAATCGGTGGAAGAACTCGAAAGCGCGGTCGCGAGCTATGGGAATGGCCCATCCGGCGTTGCGCTGAAGATGCGTCTTGCCAAGGCTTACTATGATGCCGGCTCCTACGAGAGTGCGGCCGAGCTTTATGGAGAACTTTCCGGCAAGGCTCATGCGGCATTTGCGGATATTCCTGAGCTTGGGCTTGCCGAGTGCTTGGAGGCGCAGGGCAAGACGTCCGAGGCGGTGGAAGCCTACAACGCTTTTGTCGAGGCGCGCCCCGAGAGTCCTTATGCCTTGCAGGCGAAAATCGGTGCGGCGCGTGCCACGGCGCTTGGCGGCGACAAGGCCAAGGCGCTTGAAATGCTGGGCGCTCTCAAAAAGTCCGTAGAAGCGGACGACGCGGCTGTCGCTCTCGTGGAGACGGCCGAGGATATAGTCAAGCGTTGGGAGAAGCGTGAGTTCATCGCTCCTGTCGCGCAGGTCGAAGAGGCTGTGAAGGCGGTTGAAGAAGTCGCCGCGGAAGCCCCGGCGCCCGAAGCGGCTCCCGCTCCGGCGCCTGAAGCGGCTCCCGCCGCTCCGGCTTCCGAGGCGGCACCTCAGCCTGAAGCATAATGACGGTAGTCCGCGAGCCGTTGTGGGATGATGCGCCCCGCACGAAAATGCAGGGCGTAGTCAGGCATCTTGCCTCTTTCGTTTCCACGCTTGGCTTCGCGGCTCACCTCTTGACGGAAAGCGTAGCGTTCTTCCCATCGGTCTTGTGCCGGAGGCAATCGCGCGCGGAACTGGTCAATCAGCTTTACATCACCGGCATCCGCACTCTCCCCGTGGTGACGGTGGTTTCGCTTTTTACGGGGATGATACTTGCTCTTCAAGTCGGGTTGGAGCTTAGACGCTTCAACCAGGAAATCTACCTCGGCGCGGCCGTGATGATTTCCCTCATACGCGAGATGGGCCCGTTCAGCTGCGGCATGTGCCTTGCAGCCTGCGTCGGCTCCTCCATTGCTGCGGAATTGGGCACCATGAAGGTGAACGACGAAGTGGCGGCATTGGAGATAATGTCGATTTCGCCCGTAAGATTCCTCGCGTCTCCTCGCATCCTGGCGCTTGTATTGATGGCGCCGCTCCTCGGGTTTTTCTGTTGCGTCGTGGGTACCATGGGGGGCGGAATCGTGGGAGTGACGCAGCTCGGAGTCTATTTTGAGCAATATATGGCAAGCGCCTTGTCTGTCGCCGAGACGAAAGACCTGTTCGTCGGGCTTTTGAAGTCGCTTATGTTCGGCGTCATCATCGGGACGGTTGCGGTGGAGGAAGGTTTTTCCACGGCGCTTGGCGCCACGGGCGTGGGGAGGAGCACGCAGCGAAGCGTGATCGTGAGCTTCCTCCTTATATTGATGTTCGGCTACATGATAACGAGAGTGTGCTACCAATGAGTCTGATAGCGTTCGAGAATGTAGTCAAGAAGTTCAACGGCTTTCCCGTGCTGGACGGCCTTTCCTTCAGTATGGAGAAGGGCGAGGTGATGGCGCTGGTCGGGCCTTCGGGCACGGGAAAATCCGTGACCTTGAAACATCTTGTGCGGCTTTTGACGCCCACCTCAGGGCGTGTGGTGGTGGATGGCGTGGATGTGGCGTCATGCAGCGACAGGGAGCTTGAGAAAATCCGTTCAAGGGTCGGTTATCTGTTTCAGGGGGGAGCGTTGCTCGCCTGGATGACGGTGGCCGAGAATGTCGCGTTGCCTCTCAGGGAGTGTACGAATCTTTCGCAGCACGAAATCGACGAAAAGGTCGCTGCGGCTCTTGCGGCCGTCGAACTCACTGCGGCGGCGGAGAAGTACCCCGCGGAGATTTCGGGCGGCATGCAGAAGCGCGCAGGCCTTGCGCGAGCAATCGTCAGGGAAAGCGATATTGTCCTTTACGACGAGCCGACGAGCGGACTAGACCCCGTCACGAGCGTGACCATAAACACGCTCATCCGCAAGCTCAACCGCACGCTTGGCATAACTTCTCTTGTCGTAACGCACGATCTGTCAGGCGCATTGGCCATTGCAGATCGCATACTACTCATCAAGAACGGCAAGGCTGTGGAATGCTCCACACCCGCCGAGTTCGTCAAGTCCACCAATCCCGATGCAAGGGAGTTCCTTGCCGCAATGAAAGGCGAAACCATATGAGCGCCAAGAAGAAAGACGTCTTTTCCGAGTTTATAGTGGGCCTCTTCATGATAGCGGTCCTAGGACTTCTAGTGTATTTCACCATCGTCATATCCGGCGTGGATGTGCTGCAAGGCCGGCAGAAGGTCGTGGCGAGAGTTCTCTTTACGGATGTTGGCGGGCTCAAGGACCACGACAATGTCATGTACCGCGGAACGAAGGTGGGGACGGTGGAGCGCGTCAACCTTTCGCCCACCAATCTCGTGGTGGAGATGGAAATCAACAAGGATGTAGTCTTGCGGGAGAGTTGCCGCATTGCCGTTTGCAATCTCTCCATGCTGGGCGGCAACTATCTGCTTTTGGAAGAAGGGGAAGGCGAGATTCTGCCGCTGGAGACGACGCTTTTCACTGGCGAGACGCCGACAGACTGGATGCAGGACGTATCCAAGATAGCGAAGGACATCAGGAATCTCACGTCTGGCGGAGAACTCAAGGGTATTGTCACCAACATCGAGGTCGCCAGCGGCAAAGTGCTTGCCATTGCAGACCGCGTGGAGAGGGGAGAGGGCACTTTGGGCAAACTTCTTTCTTCCGACGATTCGCTCTATGTGGAGGTTGCCGATACAGTGACCGAGGTCAAGGGGACGTTCGCCAATGCCAACAAGATTGTGGAGCGCGTGGAGAAGGGCGAAGGCACTGTGGGAAAACTCCTCTCCTCTGACGATACGGTCTATAGGGATTTGCAGCGCACGCTCGCCTCTGCAGGCGATATTGCCGACAAGATAAACCGCGGAGAGGGTGTGCTCGGGCGGCTTGTGTCGAAGGACGATCCTCTGGGCAAGGAACTCGACGATGCGGTGGCGGCGTTCCGCAAGGCGTGCGAATCGGTGGATGCCAAGGATGTGATTGCAAGTGCGGAGAAGCTCCTCGCCAACCTGAACGACGTAGCAGAGAAGCTCAAGACTGGCGATGGAACTTTGGGCAAGCTCATCAACGAGACCGAGCTCTACGATGAGATACAAGGGCTTGCCAAAGATGTTCGCCAGACGCTGGACAACTTCCGCGACACCACGCCGATTTCCACGTTCGGCTCCCTTATAATGGGCGGGCTATGACGCTTCTTCTCGCAGCATCGCTATTCTTTGCGCATCCTGCTCCGCTGGACATGCCGCGCGCCCATGGCTACCTTGTCACGGAGGCGGATGGCTCGTATCGGCTGGAAGACCGTTTCGCGCGCGAGGATTTGTGGACATCGCAAGCTGTTCTCGGCTCGTGGTTCGACGATGACGGCAGGCTTTTCACCGTCTCGCGCCTCGATGCAGCCCCGCCGCTCGTAGCGGGCGATACGCTTACACGCTCCGCCTATGCGCAGGCGAAGCGCCCGATAGACCCGAAGAAGGATATGGACCTCGTGACGGAGGCGATTTCGCTTCTTTCTCCAGTCGAACCCGCCACAGAACCCGCCGCACCGCGCCAGGCCATACGCGGCTTCAAGGATGTCCTTTATTACGAGGGCACCAATCTTACTGCCGTGGTGTGTCTCTTCAGGAGAGCGGAGACGAAAGGGTTCACAGAGCCATGGTATCTCGCTTCGTGGGAACTGGCCGAAGGCGATGACAGGGAGTGGGCGAGGGAGCTTTTCGAGAAGGAAATACTGGAAGAGTGGGAGAAGATAAAGCCGCTCCATCTGCGCACCGAAGTGGCGGCGCCCTCGCCCAACATCACGCGGGAATCCGGGAAGGCGCATGGCAAAACGCAAATAGCGTCCGAGAGGATGCTCCTGCGCGACGATGCGCGCCACAGCATATCCAACTATCCTGCCTGGCATGTGACGGAGGCGGAGGAGTTCTCGGTGCTCGACAATCTTCGCGACGCTCAGCTCTTCATGGTGGCTCTCACGAACGATCTCGCCGTCATGCGCAAACAGTACGCCGAGGTCATGCCAGGACCCGTGAACGCCACCAACTCGCTTTGCGTGGCGCGGATATATTCAGACAAGGAAGACTACATCGTCGCGGCAGGCGAAGATATGGCCTGGACTGCAGCCTACTGGAATCCCCTTAGGCGCGAGCTGGTAGCATATCTTCCCCAATCCGGCACGGACGAGCTCTTGAAAACCATCCGCCACGAAGCGTTCCATCAGTATCTTTCCTATGCGACATCCTTCCTCGCCGTCTCCCCGTGGCTGAACGAAGGCTATGCACAGTATTTCGAGGATACAGCCGCAATGGACTGGAAACTTCCCGGCGGCAAGGAGAAGCCTTCGCCCGAGGAACTGGAAACTTTCGCCGCCGCACTTCCCGGCTTGATGGCGCTTGATTACGAGGAGTTCTATGCTGGCGACGATGATGCAAGGCGGCTCAAGTACCGCCTCGCGTGGTCGATAGCCGTATTCATCGAGAAGGGTGCTCCCAAGGTGCGTTTCGCCCCTTTCCGCAATCTGAAGCGCGATTATCTCGGCTCGCTAATGAAGACGCACGACATGCTTTCCGCTACAGGTGCGGCATTTGGCACCAGCGAGAAAGCCGCGTTGTTCGTCGAAGAGTGGAAGAAATACTGGAAGAAGAATTGAATGAAAGCCCCATCCGCCAGAGACTTGGATTCCATCCGCCACGACATAGACGCCGTGGATGCCGAACTTGCGCGTCTTTTCCGTCAGAGGATGCTTCTTGCCGAAGAAGTGGCCGAGGCGAAACGCTCTTCGGGTGGAGCCGTCTACGATCCCAGACGCGAAGACGCGGTTCTCTCCAAGGCCGTCCAAATCGCAGGCGCTGAGTTTGAAAGCGAGACGCGAGAACTCTTCGAGCATATCTTGCAGCTTTCCAAGGCGAGGCAGCGCGGGAAGCTCGGCAGCTGATTTCAGAGGAAAACAAAAGGCTAAAGACAATGGTTATCATAGTCAAACATGGCGCAAGCGATGCCCAGATAGAAGGTTTGAAGGCGCTGCTGGTGTCGAAAAACATTCAGCCGCACGTGTCGAAAGGTTCACTCCAGACCATCATCGGCTGCGTGGGCGATGTGGCGGATCTGGACCCAGGACTCATCGAGGCTCTGGATGTCGTTGAAAGCGTCCAGCGCATTCAGGAGCCGTACAAGGCGGCGAACAGGAAGTTTCACCCGGATGATTCTGCAATAGACTGCTCCGGTGTGAAGGTAGGCGCCGGCGGTTTCGGCGTAATTGCAGGGCCGTGCTCTGTGGAAAGCGAAGAGCAGATAGTCGGCATCGCCAAGGCGGTGAAAGCCGCAGGCGCGAACATGCTCAGAGGCGGGGCCTTCAAGCCGCGCACATCACCCTACTCCTTCCAGGGGCTCGGCAAAGTCGGGCTGGAGATGCTGAGCGTCGCAAAGAAGGAGACAAATCTTCCCATCGTCACCGAGCTCATGGACTTTGCCGACATAGAACTCTTCAACGATGTGGACGTGATACAGATAGGCGCCAGGAACATGCAGAACTTCAACCTCTTGAAGGAAGTGGGCGCCTATACGAAGAAGCCGATTCTGCTCAAGCGCGGCATGAGCGCCACCTTGCAGGAACTTTTGATGAGCGCGGAATACATCATGGCATCGGGCAACCCGAACGTGATATTGTGCGAGCGCGGCATACGAACGTTCGAGACGGCGACTCGCAATACGCTCGACTTGGCCGTCGTGCCAGTTCTCAAGCGGCTCTCGCATCTGCCAATAGTGGTCGATCCTTCGCACGCCACGGGGTATTCGTATCTGGTAGACCCTGTCGCCGTTGCGGCGACGGCCATTGGCGCCGACGGACTTATCATCGAAGTGCACAACGACCCGCCGCGAGCAAAATGCGACGGCGTCCAATCCCAGACGCCTGCAATGTTCGCAAAGACGATGGAGAAGGTTCGCAAGACGCGGGAGGCGCTTTTCCAATGAACGTGGCAATTGCAGGGCTCGGGCTCATTGGAGGCTCGTTTCTGAAGGCGGCAGAGGCGGCTGGTCACAAGGCCAAAGGCTGCCACCATGGCGAAAGGGAAGACTTTTCCTGGGCCGATATCATCATTGTGGCAATGCCGCCCAGCGCCATCGAGCCGTGGATACGCGCCAATGAAGCCACCTTCCGGTCTGGCGCGATTGTGGTGGATGTGTGCGGCGTGAAGCGCCCGCTTTTCGAGGCCTTCAAGGAGACGGGGAAGATAGAGAGGCCGTGGCATTTCGTTCCGGGGCACCCGATGGCCGGGAAAGAGGTGGGCGGCTTTGCGAATGCGACCCCAGACCTCTACAAAGGCGCATCGATGATACTCACTCCATATCCTTATATGGGCAGGGGACCTCTCGACACGCTGGAGGAGTTCTTCCGCTCGCTCGGCTTCGACCGGGTGGTCGTGACCACACCAGCGCACCATGATGAGATGATAGCCTTCACTTCGCAGCTCTGCCACATCATCTCGTCGGCTTACGTGCGCGAACCGCTCGCTCTGGATGCGACCGGCTTCACGGCAGGGAGTTTTCGCGACATGGTAAGAGTGGGGGCGCCGGATCCCGAAGTGTGGAGCGAACTTTTCACGCTCAACCGCGATGCATTGCTTCCTGTTCTAGAACGCTATATCTCGCGTCTTGAATCCTTCCGCGCCGCCTTGGCTTCCAACGATCCCACGGCCCTCAAACGAGATCTCGCCGAAGGCGTGGAAGCCAAGAAAGAGATGTCTCGCCAATAGCTGCCGCCGCCTGATGCAACAGGAAGCGCGGTTCGCCGGGTAAAGTCAGCGCGGCATGACCCAGCTGACGGAACGGTTGCCTCCTGCGAAAATTTCGGCTGCGAGCGAGCGGACGGCCTCTGCCGTGACGGCGCGTATGCGCTCCAACTCGACATCCGTATCTCCCGTCTTGCCGTAGGCCATGAAATAGCCGCCGTGAAACAGGAGTTTCGAAAGAACCTTTTCGTGCCCAAGCTTGAAGTTGCCCGTGAGAAACCTCTTCGTGCGCTCAAGTTCGGCAGAAGGCACTTTCCTGGTGGCGATCTTCTCAAGCTCCCTGTCTATGGTGTCCATCATCTTTGCCATGTTTGCCGCAGAAAGCCCGGCGGAGATGGCGAAGATACCTGAATCCGAGAAGGGATGCCACATGGAGGAGATGTTGTAGCTCAAACCCCTCTTTTCGCGCACTTCCTGGAAGAGACGGCTGGACATTCCCTTGCCGAGAAGCGCGTCCAGGATGTTCATCGCGTAGCGCCTGTCGTCATCGAGCCCGAAGGTGCGGTAGCCAATCGCCACCTTGACCTGGGCTATGTCGCGGGATGTGCGAATCTCGTCCACCTGGGGAATAGAGAAGTCGACCTTCTTGAAAGCGGGCTTTCTGCCCCGGCGCACAAGGGAAGGAGCAAACTTCGTCTCGAGAAGGGCAATCGTCTTCTCGATGTCGAAAGAGCCGGCGACAGCGAGGACGGTGTTGGAAGCGAGATAATGGCTCTTCATGTATGCGCGAAGGCGCTCCGGCGTCATCTTGGATACGGTTTGCTCGCTTCCCGCCACGGGGGTTCCGATGGCGTTGCGAGGGAATACGAGACGCTGCAGGTTCTCTTCCGCCACGGAGTCCGGGTCGTCGGCATACATCTTTATCTCTTCAAGGATTACGCCTTTCTCCGTGATGAACTCGTCTGCCGGAAACGAAGCGTTCAGATACATGTCGGAGAGGATTTCCACGGCTTCGCCGAGGCAATCGTCTGGCATATGGGCGAAGAAACAGGTTGTCTCTTCGCTCGTGAAAGCGTTGAAGTTGCCTCCGCTACCCTCTATTGCGCGGGTAATGTCGATAGCCTTTCGGGTAGGCGTGCCCTTGAAGAGCATGTGTTCGATAAAATGGGATATGCCGGCGTCGGCGGGCTTTTCGCCGCGGCTGCCCGAAATCACGAAGACTCCGAATGCGACGCTCTGTGCCTCGCACGGCACGAGCACGGCGTTTATGCCGCACTTGAGGGTGTGGTGTATCGCCTTCATGAGCGGTCAATCTCCAATCTGCTGGGCCACAAGCGCGGTAGCGCCGTATATTTCGCGCAGTTTCGGCTTTTCAATCTTGCCGGTTGGATTGCGTGGCACCTCGGCAAAGATGATGCGGCGCGGCCTCTTGTAGCGTGGCAGCCCGAGACAGAACTCGTTGACGCCTTCTTCATCCAGCTTCATCCCTTCCTTCACGGAAATGATGGCTGCCGCCACTTCGCCGAGACGCTTGTCGGGAAGACCTATCACGGCGACATCCTTTATGGCGGGGTGCGCCCGCAGGAAGTCTTCGATCTGCACGGGATAGAGGTTTTCGCCGCCAGTGATGATGACGTCCTTGGCGCGGTCCACGAGATAGATGAATCCTTCGCGCTCTTCGGCCATGTCGCCGGTGAGGAGCCAGCCGTCATCCTTCAGTATCTCGGCGGTGGCTGCGGGATTCTTGTAATATTCTTTCATGACGCCCGGGCCTTTGAGGGCGAGCTCGCCAACTTCGCCGGGAGCGACAGGAGTGACGCCGTCCTTCTTGACGATTTTCGTCTGCCAGCCGTAGCCGGCCACGCCTATGGCGCCCACGTGGTCGATGTTCTCGACTCCCAGATGCACGGCGCCGGGTCCGGTGGATTCGCTCAGACCGTAGTTCGTATCGTAGTCGTGACCGGGGAAAACCTTCTTCCAGCGCCGGATGAGGCTAGGAGGAACGGGTTGCGCGCCGATATGCATGAGCCGCCATTGGGAGAGCGTGTAATCCTCGAGCTTCACTTCGCCCCTGTCTATGGCATCGAGGATATCCTGCGCCCACGGCACCAAGAGCCAGACGATGGAGCACTTTTCCTCGGATACGGCGCGCAAAATCCACTCGGGCTTCACGCCCTTCAAGAGAACCGCCCTGCCGCCTACGAGGAACGAACCGAACCAGTGCATCTTCGCGCCAGTGTGGTAGAGGGGCGGGATGCACAGGAAACAATCTTCCTTCTTCTGCCCGTGGTGGTTCTGTTCCACCTTGCATGAATGGAGCAGGCACTTGTGCTGCAGGACGATCGCCTTCGGAAAGCCGGTGGTGCCGGAAGAGAAATAGATGGCCGCATCATCCTCGGGCGCAAGCGGGATTGCGGGCGTCCGGGAAGAGCAATAGCCCGCCATGGTGCGGTAGCTTACGTCGAAGCTCGGGCAATCATCGCCCACATAGACGCTGAACTTGATGCGAGGGAGGGCGTCGATAATCTGCTCGACGCGTCCTGTGAACTCAGGACCGTGCACAAGCACATCGGCATCGGCGAGTTCAAGGCAGTACTTGATTTCGTCGGCAGTGTATCTAAAGTTGAGTGGCACGGCCATGCAGCCCGCCTTGAGAATGCCGAAGTAGATTGGAAGCCACTCTATACAGTTCATGAGGAGGATTGCCACCTTGTCTCCCTTCCTCAAGCCGCGGCTCAGAAGAAAGTTGGCAAACCTGTTCGCCTTCTCATTGAACTCTTCCCAGGTGATTTCGCTGCGAAACGCCTCTATGGGAGAAGACTCGATAAGCGAATACTCCTTCCATGTGGTATGGCGCGCCTCGAGCTCCTGCGGATTTATCTCAACGAGCGCTACATCGCCGCCGAAATCTTTCGCATTCCTCTCCAGAATCTCTGTTATATTGTTCATTTTCTGGCTCCGTTTGACTTCTTTGCCGCCTTGAACGCCTTTGCCTTGGCGACGCGTTTAGGCATGGAAGAGGCGTATTCTTCCTCGTACATCTCCGGCCATGTGGTCTTTACCGCCATTATCAGTTTCACGGCGGCGACGGGGTCGTGGTCGGTGAGAAACGCTATTTCCTCACGCGTCTCGTGCTTGGCGCGCTCTATCGCCTTCAAAATCTTCCCGGCCTCGTCCGCAAGTTCGGCGTTTTTGCCGTCGGCCTCGCGCTCCAGGGTAGCGACGATTTGCGCTATGGGCTTGCCCAACTGGAGACGTTCTTCAAGATGCTTATGCTTGACGATATGCACGTCTTCGGTGAGGGAAGGGTTTTTGCCGACTTTGGCGAGCGCGTTTATGACCGCCTCCAGTGCGAGCCTGTCGTCGCGGCCCTTGTATATGACCTTGCCACGATGGTCGAGGACATACAAGAACGGGATGGCGCCTCCGTTGTCGGGCTCGCCTTTGGCTATGCCTACCCCTTGATATATAGGATATGTAAGGTCGTGTTTTTCGATGAGGGCCTTGATTGCGGCCTCGTTCCGCTGCTGGCGGTGCGAACCGAGAACGATAAACGGCTTGCCGGAGGGTAGGCCGAAGTTTTTCCACAGTTCCTGCATGCGCGGCAAAAGCGCCTTGCACGGCGGGCACCTGTAGCCCCATTCGTCCACCAGCACCACGCGGCCTGAAAGCTTCTCGGGAGACGTTATTTTCACGCCACCCAGCCATGCGCTTTCATCCACATTAACCCATTCCACGGCTCTCGCACCATATGCGGCAAGAGCAAAAACGATGGAAAACGCGACTTTGCGCGAGATTTGCATCATTTGACCCTCCTGAAGAACCGGCGCATTTCGTCCGGAGTCTCACATTTCGCGAGCGTCGCGGCGCCGTTATCGGCGCGGAGTGCGCGCGAAATGAAAGACATCAGCTTCAGATACGGCGTCTGCGATGAGTCGTTTGCGATCGTGAGCACTATTATCTTGACGGGCGAGGAATCGATCGTCTCGTAGTCTGGAAGGGCGCCTGCGGGATTGCCGCCGTCATCGAGTATGGCCACTGCGCCCGCAATGCCTTTGACGCTGGGCGAACGCCCGTGAGGCAGCGCGAGCCCTTTTGCAAGCCCCGTCGGCATAGACGCTTCCCGCTTCATCACCGCATCCACGGCGCCGGCCACGTCCGTGAGATGGTTTGGGCACTCCTTCGCAATTTCCTCCACCATCTTCTGTATGGCGTCGGCCTTGTTTTGCGCCTTGAACTTGGGCAGCATCACGAAGCCTTGGAGATACTTGCCCACGCCTTCGTGGCCGCGTTTGGTCACTTCGCTCGCCGAAAGCATCTTCCCCACGTCTTCTTTGCGGATGGGTTTGGAGATGGAGCGCGCAAGGTCGTTGAGCTGGGAGGCGACTTCCATCCACGCCGTCATCACTATCGCCTCCTCGGCCGGCGTGCACACGAACGAGATTTTGCGGTTGGTGCGCCTGATGGAAAGCTCGATGTCGTCCATCGCCACTTCCCAGATGTGGTCGGCAGGCGAAAGAAGCGTGGTGAAGAAGCCTTCCTTCCTGAACTCCTCGACAAGCTTGGAGAGGACGAGTTCCGCCACATCGCGTGTCGTGAGCTCGAACACCACCTCGCGCCTGCCGTCGCGCGACGGTTTCGGGTGGCGAACGCCTTTGCGCGCCGGGAGGAAGAGCCCGACGAGTGCAGGCGGGGCGACAACGGTCGTCACAAGCGTCATCAAGATGCCTATGCCGAATATCTCCTGCGTCAGATATCCATAGGAAAGGCCGAGACCGGCGATGATAAGCGCCACTTCGCCGCGCGGCACCATGCCCGCGCCAATTCGCAGCCCGCCGAGAAGATTGAACCCGCAGCACATCGACGGCAACATGCACCCCAGCACCTTCGCGCTTATCGCCAAGGCCGTGTATATGCCGCCAAATATCAATACCGGCTTGGAACATAGCGCCGAGACATCCACCATCATGCCCATCACGCAGAAGAATACCGGCACGAGGAATGTATAGACCGGCGAAAGAGTCTCCTGTATGGAATGTTTCAGGTCGGTGCGCGAAAGCGCAAGCCCCATCACGTACGCTCCGATAATCATCGCAAGCCCCATGTATTCGAAAAAGCCCGCGAGAATGAGCGAAAGACCGAACGCCATGGTCGCAATCACCACGGGCGAGCGGAAACAGAACTTCAGGAACTTTGCGATCCAGCGGGCAAGCATGATGCCTATCGCCGTGGCGCCCAGCCACACGCCGAAAGCCTTCAGCGCCACAACGCCGATGTTGCCCCAATCCACCCCGGAGGCCGCCCCGGATGCTTCAGCGGCATGGTTCGCCGCTATTATTCCGTTGCCTATGGCAAGCACGATCAGCCCGAGAACGTCGTCTATCACGGCGCCGGCCATGATGGTCGTCCCTTCCTCCGAATCCATCTTCTTGCGCTCGGAAAGTATGCGCGCCGTGATGCCGACCGATGTGGCGGTGGACATTATGCCCATATACAGCGGCGCTTCCGCTGTCATCGCCTGCGCGAGGCTCATCGTGGAAAGATACGAAAAGTGCTCAAAAAACCTTGGAAGGAGGTAGACGGCGCACAAGTCGCCGAACAGGAATGATACTATCACGCCGCCGACGCCCACCATCGTGCCCACGAAGGAGTACTTCAGGAACATCCTCAAATTGGTTTCGAGCCCGGAAAGGAAGAGTAGAATCACGGAGGCGAGGGTGGCAATGCCGTAAAGCGCAGGGGATGCGGCATCGAACATCACATTGTTGCCGGCCGTAGTGCCGAACATCGCCTGCGCCGCCCCGCCTGCAGCCGCGTTCAGCTCGCGCAATGCCGCCCCGTTGAACAACCCATAACGGAATACTCCGTCCCCGAAACCGATGCCGCCAAGCGCCCATGGGCCTATCGCCACGCCGGCCGCAAGCTCGCCAAGTATCGACGGAAGCTTCAGCAGGGTGGCAATCGCACCCCCGAGACGCGCCGCAAAGATGATTACGCCGATTTGCAGCACGAGGAACATCATCTCCTCCACGCGCGGCATCCCGAAGTTCGGATACGAAGGCGCCGCTCCTTCTTCGGCAAAAACCAAGCCTGCAACCATGGCAAACGCCATGGCAAATACCGTTTTCTTCTTCATATTATGGCTCATTGGGTTGTTTCAGTATATTATACCATATTATAGATGTGGCGTGCGGACTATGTTTGGCTTTCCACCTTCTCGACGTCCGCTGGCGAGACGGCTACTTCCACGCTCGCGCCGAGAATCTCGCAGTTGAGGCACAATGTGGCTTTCGCACCCTCGTGCTTGACCACTCCTTCCACCCCGCGAAACGCCCCGGACGTTATCTTCACAAGATCGCCTTCCTTGAATGAGTGATGCACTTTCACCACCGGACCCTTCCGCGTGGCGTTCTTGATCTGCCTCAACTGGTGTATCATCTTCCGCGGCTTGTCTACCTGTATCGTGCTGATGATAAGGTTGGTCTTGAGGATGGTCAGCCTCTCGTCAGGGTTTAGTCGCGTAAAGACATATCCGGGGAAAAGGGGCAGATATACCCGCACTTTGCGCCTTTGCGCCTTGCGAATCTTCAGATAAAGCGGCAAATGGTAGAAAAAGCGGTAGAATTTCATCCATTCTACCACCTTTTTCTCCGTTCGCGGCTTCACGTAGAGGACATACCAGGTTCTTTTCATCTTATGATTCCGACCGGCGAAGATAGACTGCGACGGATAGCCAGGCATCATGCCCGGCCTCTGGCGTGTATCGATACTCTCCAGTCAGTTGATCGAATATTATACCACATTCCCCCCGTCCGCGCAAATGGGCGTCTCCCAGGGGGCGGAAGGGGTGGAGCGACCAATGGGCATGGGTCCGGAATCCAATGGGCATGGGTCTCGAATTCAATGGGCATGGGATTCGGATCCAATGGGCATGGGATTCGGAATCAATGGGCATTGGATTCAGATCCAATGGGCATTGGATTCCCGTCCAATGCCCATTGGTCGAACAACGGCCTCGGTAGGGCGGCGAGACCCCTCGCCGCCGCGTCGCCGCCGCAATGTCCGGCGCCTCGTTGCACTTGGGGCGGGAATGTGGTATAATATGCGCATCATGTTGATTGTAAATACTAAATACAGGCTTTGCGAGCTCTTCGGCATACCCATATATGTGGATATATCGTTCGCCGTACTGCTTTTGATGTTCCTGCTGTCGTTCGGGTCATTCGGCTACGGGCTGACGGCGGTATTGCTTCTATCCATATCCGTCATAGCGCACGAGTTTGCCCATGCACTTACGGCTCGGGCTTTCGGCTACCAGACGAAAGATATCACGATATCGCTTGTCGGGGGGTGCGCCTCGCTTATTTCGATGCCGCGCAAGGCGTCGCAGGAGTTTCTGACGGCGATTGCAGGGCCTGCGGCCTCGTTTGCACTCGCATTGATCGGCTACGTGGTCTGCATGTTCATGCCGATTCAGAGTGATTGGCTCTTTTTCGTCTTCGCGTATCTGGGCTGGATGAACCTGATGCTCGGCGCCTTCAACCTGCTGCCCGGTTTCCCGATGGATGGCGGGCGCATATTCCGTTCTGTCTTGCGAGCCTTCCTTTCGCGTCCGCAGGCGACGTTTGTCGCCATGTGGGTGGGGCGGGTGTTCGCGATTGTGTTGGGGCTGAGCGGGCTTAGCGCCATGGTCAATGGCGGCAGTTTCGGTTTTGTGCGCCTTCTTATCGCCTATATGATATGGCAGGAAGGGAAGCGCGAGTATCTGATGGCGCAGATGGAAAGTTCGTGGGACTATGGCGACTTCCGCGCACGCGTTTCGCCTCCGCCCTACGGCGGCGACGAGGAAGACGTCGATATTTCGCGAAATTGAGGCTTTATTCCGCTTTTTATGCGGATTTATCTAAAAAGAGAAAGGGAAAAACAAGATGGACATGGCAAAGACGCTCGGCTCGGCCGGCATCATACCAGTAATAGTAATAGAGGATATTGCGAAGGCGGTGCCTTTGGCGAACGCGCTTGTGAAAGGCGGCTTGCCGGTGCTTGAAGTGACGTTCCGCACGGCGTGCGCGGCCGAGGCGATAGCGAAAATCAAGGCGGAAGTGCCGGGAGCTACGCTTATCGCCGGCACGGTGCTCAAGATGGAACAACTTGTCGCGGCGAAGGCGGCAGGTGCAGAAGCATGCGTCGCGCCAGGCTTCGACCCCGAAATCGTCAAGGCGGCGAACCGTCTCGGCATGCCGTTCTGCCCCGGTGTGGCCACGGCTTCCGAACTTAGCCAGGCGCTTGGGCTCGGCTGCACGATGGTCAAGTTCTTCCCGGCCGAATCCGCAGGCGGCGTAAAGTACATCAAAGACCTCCTCGGCGCATTCCGCTGGACAGGCGTCAAGTTCATGCCTACCGGCGGCGTGAAGCCCGCAAACGCGGCCGACTACCTCTCCGTCCCGGAAATCGTCTGTTGCGGCGGCACTTGGATAGCGCCGAAGGACGCTGTTGCCGCCGGCGACTGGGCTAGAATCGAGGCGCTCGCCGCGGAAGCCGCCGCGCTCGTCAAGCAGATTAAGGGCTGAAACCCTGTTTACCCCCTACACACGCGCCGGGGAATATGGTATAATATACGACATCCTGCGACTGTCTAAGGAGGTTAATCCCTGCCGCGGGCGTCTTTAAAGGTTAAAGGCGGTCTGTATCCCGAAGTCGGGAATATGGCAGGGGGAACGCTTCCCGGTTCGCAGAAAACAAGGACAAAGAAGAAAATGCAGATAGATAAGGCAGCAATCCGTAGCGAATACCAGCGTCACGACCGCGACACGGGGTCGAGCGAAGTGCAGATCGCCATCCTCACGAAGGAAATCGAGGCGCTCACCGCGCACCTCAAGGCGAACAAGAAGGATCACAGTTCCCGCTACGGCCTCCTCCGCAAGGTGCAGAACCGCCGCAATCTGCTTGACTACCTCAAGCGCGAAAACGAGGCGAGCTACAAGGAGCTCATCAAGAAGCTCGGCCTGAGGCGCTAAGGCTAAGAAAGAGAATACCAATGGAAGGAACGAAAAAGTTCAAAGTCGACATCGCCGGCACCGATTTGGTGATAGAGACCGGGCTCTTGGCGCAGCAAGCCGCCGGGGCAGTCACGGTCAGTTACGGCGATACGACGGTCTTCACGGCCGTCACAAACACGGATACGCCGCGCGAGGGGATAGACTTCTTCCCGCTCCAGTGCGAATATCGCGAGAAGTTCTATGCCGCGGGCAAGTTCCCCGGCGGATTCTTCAAGCGTGAAGCGCGCCCGACGAGCAAGGAAATCCTCACCGCCCGCATGTGCGACCGCCCCATCCGCCCCCTGTTCCCGGATGGTTACTACAACGATGTGCAGGTGAACTCCACCCTGATACAGTCCGACGGAACGCGTGAAGGCGACTTCCTCGCCGTGAACGCCGCTTCTGCAGCCTTGCACATCTCCGAGATTCCGTTCATGGGTCCCATCGGCTGCGTGCGCATCGGGCGCATCGACGGCGAGTGGGTGATCAACCCCACGCACGAGCAGAAGGCCAAGAGCGATATCGACCTCCTCTATGCGGGTCTGCGCGGCAAGTTCCTCATGATGGAAGGCTCCGCCAGCGAGATTAGCGACGAGGATTTCATCGCCGCCCTCAAGCGCGCACACGAGGAAGTCGAAAAGATCATCGACCTCCAGATCGAGATGCGCCGCGCCCTCGGCAAGCCCGACAAGGATATCAAGGATATCCCCCAGCCTGCCGACAAGATGGACTTCATGCGCGCCGAAGGTGGCGAAGCTCTTGCCGCAGCTCTTCTCATCAAGGGCAAGCTCGAGCGTCAGGGCAAGGTGAGCGCCATCAAGGAAGACCTCCTTAAGAAGGTGAGCGAAAAGTGGCCTGAAGTGGACGCAGTCGGCTTCGTGCATCTCTTCGACGCTCTCGAAATCGAGACCGTGCGCAAGAACGTGCTCGAGAAGGGGCTTCGCATTGATGGACGCGCCCAGCACGAAATCCGCCCGCTATCCGCACAGGTCGGCGTGTTTCCGCGCATCCACGGCTCGGCCATCTTCTCCCGCGGCGAGACGCAGTCGTTCGCGACCGTCACGCTTGGCACGAAGAAGGATTCGCAGGAACTCGATTCCGTCACCGGCGGCGACAAGTCCAAGCGGTTCATGCTGCACTACAACTTCCCGC
>DFGM01000034.1:25845-36540 GCA_002371755.1 Verrucomicrobia bacterium UBA3750
GCCCTACTGCACGGGCGAAGTCGGCAGGCTCGGCTCCACCGGCAGGCGCGAAATCGGCCATGGCGCTCTTGCGGAGCGTTCAATCGCCGAAGTGCTCCCTGACGAATTCCCCTACTCCATCCGCGTGGTGAGCGAGATTATGGGGTCGAACGGCTCTTCGTCGATGGCCTCGATCTGCAACGGCTGCCTCGCTCTCATGGATGCAGGCGTGCCGATCAAGCGCACCGTGGCAGGCATCTCCATTGGCCTGTTCACCAACGAAGACCAGTCCAAGAAGGTGCTCGTGACCGATATTCTCGGCGCGGAGGACCATTGCGGCGACATGGACTTCAAGGTGGGCGGCACGAGGAAGGGCATCACGGGCTTCCAGGTGGACTTGAAGCTCCGCGGCCTTACGTGGGATCTCGTCGAGGGCGCAATCAAGGCCGCCCATGACGCGCGCCTCAAGATTATCGACTTCATGGAGAGCGTGATTCCCGCGCCTCGCGCCGAGCTCAACCAGTATGCTCCGCGCATCGAGGAGATCATGATTCCTGTGGACAAGATCGGCGCCCTTATCGGCCCTGGCGGAGCGCATATCCGCGAAATCGTCGAGACCACCGGCGCGCAGATCGATATCGATGACGACGGCCGCGTATCCATCTTCGCGACCTCGCTCGAATCCATGAAGGCCGCCCGCAAGGAAGTGGAAGCGATCGTGGCCGAAGCCGAACCCGGAAAGATATACGAGGGCAAGGTGACGGGCATCAAGGACTTCGGCGCATTCGTCGAAATCCTCCCCGGCCTCGACGGCCTTTGCCACATCTCCGAGCTCAGCGACAAGCGCGTCCCGAGCGTCGAATCGGTGTGCAAGGTCGGCGACACGATCATGGTCAAGTGCCTTGATGTCGATGACCGCGGCCGCATCAAGCTTTCCCGTCGCGCAGCGATGGCGGAGCTTGACGGAGCCAAGTAGGTTTCGCAATAATAGTGTAATCACCAAACAAGCGGCGACCCTCGCGGGCCGCCGCTTGTCGCTACTGGCGTTTGGATGGGGAATATGGTATAATATGTCTCGCTCCACCCTAAAAAGACAGGAGGAAACCATGAAAAGACTAGTCGGCGCCATTCTGGCGGCCATTTCGGTGTCTGCGTTCGCGCAGCCGTCCACAACCACGACTACCACCGTCGTGAACAATGTCACCACGACTATCGTCGAGACTGTGACTATAGAAGAGGCTTCAATGGAGCCGGCAAAGGTCGCTGTCTTTGTGCAGAACCGCACGCGCGTTCCTGGCATGGACGATGAAGTCGATGGCGTGCGCGACCGTCTCGCCGGCGCGTTGGCTGAAATCGAAAGCTTTGAAATCATGGATTCCGCGCAGGTGGCGGATACTTTCCGCCGCTACAAGGTAACGGTGGACGAGGAAAAGACGGGGCTTATCCCCGGCATCTTCACGGGCGGCTCTGTTCCGCGCGTCGCGCAGATGCTCGGTTGCGACTATATCGTGGCCGCCACAATCGTGGATGCGCGCGGCATGAAGCGCAAGGCTGCGGGGAGACCCATGACGAACTACACTCTCCGCATGACGCTCAAGGTAATGGATTCGACAGGCGCAAGCGTCGGCAGCGCACCGGTCCCCGCGCTTACCTTCCCCGTGCTTGACGGCGATGACGGCGATGCCATGGGCTACTACCAGATTCTGTTCGACCGCTGGGTCGCGCAGGTCACGCCCATTCTCGCGAAGAAGGCCCCCACATGGCGCAGGCGCGAGGCTCCCGCCGCCTTGGCCGCTTTCACCGTCACGACCACGATCGACAGCGTCGTAGGCGAGCTCGAAAGCCAGACTCGCGGCGTGAACGGCGAGTTGCTCCAGGAGCTGCGCAAGGTCGTAGGCGGCGCCACGATCGAACTTGACGGCGCGGTTATCGGCTCTGCGCCTGGTCAGTTCCAGGCCTCGCCCGGCCTTCACCAGCTCAAAGTCTCGCGCGACTGGATGAAACCCTACACGGCCACGGTGAACATCTACAACGGCATGAAGCTCAACATCGCGCTCGAAATGAACGACGAGGGCATCAGGAAGTGGGGCTCGATGGAACAGCTTCGCGCGAATGTCGCCCAGCAGTATGCAGAAGCGGCCTGGAGGCGCGGCATCAAGGTGAATCTCGACACCCAGAACTGGCATGATGTGGGCACGGATACCAACCGTAGCCTCATGATCAACAACATCAACCAGCAGTGACGATGGCTCTCTTTAAAAGGTGTATAGGCGCTCTGGCGATGGCTTTCGTCCTCGCCGGGTGCCTTTCCATAGACCGCGAGACGGAGCTTGCCATCGCCAATCTGCGCTCTGGCAACTACGAAAGCGCCATCGCCTGGAGCGAAGACCTTGCCAATTCGAGCGTCTACTCGAAACGCCTTGGCGAAGTGGAAGCCGGGCGCGCCAACATGATCGCCGGCAACAACCAAGCCGCATCGGCATGGTTCCGCAAGGCGATAGACGAGGCTATAGACCGCAGCGAAGCCCAGCCCAAAATCAAGATTGGCGACGTAGGCAACACCTTGCTCGCCTCCACGGTCACGGATGACAGAATGCGCGACTACGAACTCGCACCGTACGAGCTCAATCTCGCCCTCGAATATGCCATCATCAGCGAAGAGGCGTGCTCGCGGCGGGATGAAGCACTTGTCGATTGCCGTTTGGCCGCATATGTGCAGGATTCCCTCGCCGAGACATATGGAGCCGACATTGTAAAGGAGAGCGAAAACATCTCGACCAATGCCGCTGCCGACGGTGTCTATCGCGAGCAGACGGCAGGTCTTGACGAGGCAATCGCCGCGACGCGCAATTCATGGGAGAATCCGCTTCTCTGGTGGTTGACGGGTGTGGTTTTCGAGGCCGATGGCGATAGAGATTCGGCAGAGCAAAGCTACAAGCGAGCCGCGGCGATAATGCCTGGCAACAAGGTGTTCGCCGAAGACGCCGCCATGGTCGCAAAGCGCCGTTCGCCCGCCAAGGGCAAGGCGAAACTTGTCGTGATTTGCGGCGAAGGCTTCGTTTCGCGCCGGTATTCGTTCAAGGCGCCCATCCCGGTATACACCGGCTTCGGCGTGCACATACCGATGTACAGGGATGAAACGTACCGTCCGCGCATGGTCGCCGTTTCGCTAGATGGCGCCGCCCCGACCTATGCCGAAAGCGCGCTCAACGTGCAATCGCTCGCCTATCGCGACCTGAAGGAGCACCTCCCAGGCATCATTACGCGCAACGTCACCCGCGCCGTCACTGCGGCCACCGCCCAGGCCGCCGTGAACGCTTCGGGCAACAACTACGCCAGAATCGCCGTTTTCGCCGCAAATGCGGTCGCTGCCGCGATACGCGAGGCGGATACGCGCAGCTGGGCCACCCTGCCAATGGGTGAGCAAATCTGGCGTTCCGACGCTATCCAGCCCGGCACCCACCGCATCGACGTGACCTCCGGCTATGGCGGCGTGCCCGCCAGTGCCACGGTGACGCTTGCACCGGGCGAAACCAAAATCGTTTACCTCAACACAAAGGACTAGCCAAATGAAGAAACTTCTCATCCTCGCCGCCATGGCGATTGCAGCCGCAGGCTGCGTGGAAACCGCAGGAACGCGCGTTTCCATCGATACGGATACCGGGGACGCCTCGGTGCTCGAATGCTCCACCCGCCTCGCAGGCAGGGTGCGCGTCGCAAATGTCACGTATGGCCAGACCGCTTCCGGCCTTCGCCGCGCCACCGTGACAATCGAATCCAAAATCCATCGCAGGCAAGACCTCCAGGCAAGAATGGTCTGGACTGATTACGAAGGCACCGAACTGGATCCCGACGGCAAGCCGTTTCGCGCTATCGTCCTCGACGGCAACGATACGACCACCTTCACCGGCACCGCGCCCAACGACCGCGGCGTGAAGGCTCGCCTCCAGTTGCGCGAGACCGACACCGCGCAGGGCGCTGACTAAGCCTCCAACCTTCCCATATTCACCCCAAACACCAAAAAGGAACTACAACATGAAGATTCTGCTTATCGCAGGCACCATTTGCGCAGCCGCCATGCTTACCGGCTGCCAGACCACCACCGCACGCGTCTCCCAGCTTGACATGGCGCCCATGTCCGCCGCGCTCGAACCGCAGGACGTCCGCGCCACGGTCGAAAAGATGGTCGATTCCATGCTTGATTCGCCTGCCATCGCACGCATCAACGACATGCCGATTCTCGACATCTCCGGCATCAAGAACCGCTCCACCATGCACATCGACATGACGAGCATCACGGATTCCATCCGCACGAAGCTCTTGAGGTCGGGCAGGTTCGGTTTCATGGACCGCACGATGGATGCCGAGGACCTTCAGTTCATGAACGACCAGGCGCTCAACGGGCTGACAGACCCCAGCAAGGCGATTGCGGCCGGTCAGCAGGATGCCGCCCAGATGTATCTCTATGGCGCTCTTTCCGAGATGCGCCAGAGCGTGAACGGCGTCACCGACCGCTACTTCAAGTTCACCCTCAACCTGAAAGATCTCCGTTCCGGCCGCCTCATCTGGGCCGACGAACAGGAAATCCGCAAGCAGCAGACCCGCAACACGTTCGGGTTCTGAGGCACGGACGGAAAAGACAAGCAACATGAAGAAATGGAACGTGGCGGCGATACGCGCCGCCAAAGGGAAAACAAAACTCGGTTGTTGCACGGCGTATGACGCCTGCTTTGCCCGCCTTGCGGACGAAGCAGGCGTCCCCGTTCTGCTCGTTGGCGATTCCATGGGCAACAACACCCTTGGATACTCGAACACCCTGCCTGTCAGAATGGAAGAAACATTGAGCGCCGTGGCAGCCGTCTCGCGCGGAGCCAAAAACGCTCTTGTCGTTGCCGACCTCCCGTTCGGCTCGTACCAATGCGGGGACGACCTCGCAATGGCAAACGCCGTCCGCTGCCTGAAAGAAGCGGGCGCCGACGCCGTGAAACTTGAAGGCGGCGAAGAATACGCATCCCTCATCCGCCGCATGACTTCCGCAGGCATACCCGTCCTCGGCCATGTGGGCATGATGCCGCAATCCGTCAACGCCTATGGCGGCTTCAAAGTCCAGGGCAAGACTCCGGATGCCGCAGAAAAGATTGTGCGCGACGCCCGCGCCGTGGAAGAGGCAGGCGCTTTCGCCGTCACGCTGGAATGCGTGCCTCACGCACTTGCGTCCAAGTTGACGAAAGACCTTTCTATCGTCACGATAGGAATAGGTGCAGGACCTGATTGCGACGCGCAGTGGCTCGTGATGCACGACCTCCTCGGTCTGAATGATAATGTGCCTAAATTCGCCAAAAAGTATGCCTCTATCGCAGATAACGTGCGAGCGGCCTTCTCCTGCTATGTCCAAGAAGTCTCCGACGGCATCTTTCCGCCGAAATCGGACTCATAAAGCAAAAACATCCCTGCACGGTAGGCCACAATATGGTATAATATACACCTAATGTACCTGAAGCAGCTAGACATAATCGGGTTCAAGAGTTTTGCGGACAAGACAAGGCTCACATTCGACCCCGGTTTGATTGCCATTGTGGGTCCGAACGGTTGCGGCAAAAGCAATGTCTCGGACGCAATTCGCTGGGTTTTGGGCGAACAGCGCCCTACCGCGCTTAGATGTTCAAAGTTGTCGGATGTGGTCTTCAACGGCACGGACACGAGAAAGCCGCTCGGTCTTGCCGAAGTGAGCATCACGTTTGCAGATTGCGAGAAGGAACTCGGCACCGACTATCATGAAGTGACAATCACCCGCCGCGTCTACCGTGACGGCTCGGGCGAATATCTCATCAACAAGAAGCCGAGCCGCCTCAAAGACGTGCAGCATCTCTTCATGGGCACAGGCATCGGTACATCCTCCTATTCGGTGATGGCCCAGGGTCAGATCGACGCTATTCTTTCGTCCAAGCCGGAAGACAGACGTCAGGTGTTCGAGGAAGCGGCCGGCATCACCAAGTTCAAGGCAGACCGCAAAGAAGCCATCCGCAAGATTGAGCAGACGGAGCAGAACCTCTTGCGCGAAGCAGATGTGCTCAGGGAAATGAAGAGGCAGATCGGCTCCTTGCAGCGTCAGGTGGGCAAGGCGCAGATGTACAAGGAGTTGCGCGACCAGTTGCGCGGTCTTGATATCTACGTCTCCAAGCAGAAGATTCACGAGCACGATGTCCGCCTCGAAGAAAATGCGAAGAACCGCCAGCAGATGGAGGAGGCTATAGCGGAAGCCTCCGAACAGGTGGCGGCAGCTGAAGCCGCCCAACAGCAACTCCATGCCGAAATCCACGCCTTGGAAGAGCGTTTGCAGACATTGGCGCAACAGGAGGCAGGGGCGGCAGGCGCCTACAACCGCGCCAACGAAGTCATTGGAGTGAACGCCCAGCGAATCGCGGAATACCGTCAATTTGCCGAGCGCGACGGGCGCGAAATCGCGGATACCCGTCGGCAGCTCGAAGAGATTGGCATGCAGGTGGAGTCGCTCGAGCAGAAGTCTCATCTTCTAGAAGAGTCGCTGGAAGCGGCGAAAGAATCCCTTGCGGAAGCAGAGCGCGCATTCCACGAGTCGCAGACTTCAATAGACGAGCTCCGCATCAAAGTGCAGAGCGCGCGCACTGAATCTTCGCAATGCGACAGGCGCGCCACTGAAATGCGAGACGAGATTGCCCGCCTTGAAGCCGCAGAGCGCGAGGCGATAATGCGAAACGAACGTCTCGCCTCCGATGCGCGCCAATTGAAGATTGCCGCCGAAGCTTCGGCGGCCTCGCTCGCGCAAATCGCGGCAAAGGCCAAAGCCGCCAGGGAAGCTGAAGAAGGCTTTGCCGAGGCCGCATCCTCTCTCAGGGGCGAGCTCGAAGACCTCAGACGCCGCATCGACGAAGCGCGCGACAACCTCGGCAACATGCAGGGCGCCGCCGCGGCGAAGGAAGCGCAGCTCGAAATGCTCAAGGATGAGGCCAAGGCGAAAGTGGTGCTGGAATCCATCCTCCAGAGCAGTGAGGGCAATGTGAGAATCCTCGCCCGCGAGACGGGCAAAGGCGAAGTGAAGGAAGGCGACCGCCTTCTCGACCATCTTGGCGCCACGCTGCAGGATGGTGCAGCACAGCAAGCGCCCGCCGAAGGTGCGCAAGGCGACGAATCCATCCTTGAAGATTTGCTTGGAGACGTGGCGCTCGTGGCGGAAGGCGATGGCTTCTGGCGTCCTTCCACGGGTATCGTATCTTCTTCCGGCCGCAAATCCCCCATTACAGAAGCGGAAGAGACCCTGGCGGAACTCAGGGCGAAAATCGAAGACGCCAAGGATGTGCTTGCCAACGGAGCGGACAAGGTGCGCGAGCTCGCCGCCAGACTGGCCGAAGCGGAGACGCGCCTTGCCGAGGCGCGCCGTGCCGCTGCTCAATGCGAGGGCGAGGAATCCATGGCCAGACGCGAGGCCGATACGCTGAAAGCGCGCCTCGAAAAGGTGGAAGCCGAGCTTGCCGCCGTGGAAACGGCAAATGCGGAAGGGAAGCAGCGCCGTCTGCAGCTTGCAGAGGATATTTCCAACACCATCGCGCGGCGCGACGCGCTCATGGATGCGACAAGCGAGATGCAAGATGCTCTCCAGTCTCTCGAGACGAGGAGCGTGGGCGACTCGCAACGCCTCACCGAGCGCAGAATCGCAACCAGCCAGATGGAACAGGAACTCTCGTTCGTGGGCAAGCAGATGGAAAGCGCCACTTTGCGGCGCGACGAGCTTTCCCGCCAGATTGAAGGACGCCAAAGCGGCATCAAAGGCTACGAGGACTCCATAGAGCGCCTCACCGAGGAAAGCGCCGGACTTCTGCAAAGCCTCGACGAGCTCAAGGCTAAGGCAGAATCGCTCCACGCAATCATGGATGAAGAGCGCGAGAAGCGCAACGGCATGCTCGGCAGGATTTCCGCCGCAGACCGCGAAGCCGCGGCGAAACGCACGGGTCTGGATCAGGCCAGAGACTTCCGGAGCAAGCTTGAAGTGCAGGCCGCGGAAGATACGATGCGCAGGCAGAACATCTTCGACCATTTGCAGGACGAATACGGTCTTTTCGCCGATGCAGTCCTGCGCGAACCCGACCCCGAGTGGAAGGGTGGTGTGGTGCCGCCGCTGAAGGAGCTTGAAGGCACCGTGGCGCGCCTCCAAAGCGAAATCTCCGCCTTGGGCCCGGTGAACATGGTCGCCATCGACGAATGCCGCGAGCTCGAAGAGCGCTATTCGCGCGAAAAGGAACAGGAAGCCGACCTAATCGCCGCAAAAGGCCAGATAATGGATCTTATCAACACGCTCAACACTACGTCGGGCGAGATGTTCAGGAACACGTTTGAGCAGGCGAACAAGAACTTCCAGACGATGTTCACCAAACTCTTCGGCGGAGGCGAGGCGAGGCTTGTTCTATTGGAGAACGCCGAAGACCCGCTCGAATGCGGCATCGACATCATAGCCCGCCCGCCCGGAAAGCGCCCGCAATCCGTCACGCTCCTTTCGGGCGGCGAAAG
The DNA here is from genome assembly GCA_002371755.1 of Verrucomicrobia bacterium UBA3750. GTDB lineage: Bacteria > Verrucomicrobiota > Kiritimatiellia > RFP12 > UBA1067 > UBA1067. The sequence continues at coordinate 34,366 of DFGM01000034.1, forward strand.
AACGATGACCGCCGTCGCGCTGCTCTTCTCCATCTTCCTTATCAAGCCCGCGCCATTCTCCATGCTGGACGAGCTTGACGCCGCTCTCGACGATGCCAACATCGGCAGATTCGTGGAGCAGCTCAAGGAGTTTCTCGTGAAGAGCCAATTTCTCATCATCACGCACAACCAGCACACAATCGCTGGCGCCGACCTCGTCTATGGCGTCAGCCAGCAGGAGAAGGGCGTAAGCCGCGTAATTTCCATGCGACTCTCCGACCTGGGAGTGAAAGAAAAGAAGTAAAAGACAACCGATTTGCAGACAACGAAACAAGGCAATCATAGATATGTTCAAGCCGGTATCAAACAAAGTTGCGTTCCCGAAGATGGAGGAAGATATCCTCGCATTCTGGGAACAGGATGGAACGTTCAAGAAGTCGCTCGAGAAGAACAAGGGCGGCGAGAGGTACAAGTTCTACGATGGCCCTCCCTTCGCAACGGGGTTGCCGCACTACGGGCATCTCCTCGCGGGCACCATCAAGGATATCGTGCCGCGCTACCAGACCATGCGCGGCAAGTATGTGGAACGCCGTTTCGGCTGGGATACTCACGGCCTTCCCATTGAGGCTCTCGCCCAAGAAGCCCTGGGCGTCGCGGGCGCACCGGAAATCAAAAAACTCGGAGTCGACAAATTCAACGAACAGTGCCGCTCCATGGTGCTCAAGTACGTCTCCGAGTGGCGCAAGACTGTCACCCGTATGGGACGCTGGGTGGACTTCGACAACGACTACAAGACCATGAATCCCTCCTTCATGGAGACCATATGGTGGGTGTTCAAGCAGCTCTGGAACCAGGGCCGCGTCTACAAGTCGCATAGAATCATGCCATATTCGTGGAAGCTCTCCACGCCACTATCCAACTTCGAGGCAGGCAGCAACTACAAGGATGTGCAAGACCCCACCGTCACCGTGAGATGCAGGGTCTCAGATTTCGGGCCTCGGAACGCAGAAGCCGATGTCGCACAGATAGTAGAGGCGTCCGGCGGTTCCGACGTCTATCTCCTCATCTGGACAACCACTCCCTGGACGCTCCCCGAGAACCTCGCCATCTGCGCTGGTGCAAAGATCGACTATGTCGCCGTGCGCGACCTGACGGACGGCAAGCGCCCCGTCTACATCATGGCCGAAGCGCGCCTCGCCACCATCTTCAAGAAGGAAGAGCAGTATGAAATCGTGGCGAAGTTCAAGGGCGACACGCTTAAGGGCTGGAAATACGAGCCCATCTTCCCGTATTTCGCCGACAAAGCAGCAGAAGGCGCATTCGTCGTCCTAAACGACGACTACGTGACCACCGATGACGGCACGGGCCTCGTGCACCAGGCCCCGGCCTACGGCGAGGACGACTTCCGCGTTTGCAAGGCAAACGGAATGAACGCCTTCGTCGATCCGCTCGACGACGCCTGCGCGTTCACAGCCGAAGTTCCGGAATACCAGGGCCGCTTCTGCAAGGATTGCGACAAGGATATCATCAAGCGCCTCAAGACCGAAGGCAAGCTCGTCCATCAGGCGACGATTGTTCACTCCTATCCGTTTTGCGACCGCACCGACACGCCCCTCATCTACCGCGCAATCGACGCATGGTATGTGAAAGTGGAAGACCTGCACGACAAGCTCGTCGCCAACAACGACACCGTGCACTGGACTCCTGCCTATGTTGGCGACAAGCGTTTCGGCAACTGGCTCAAGGACGCACGCGACTGGAACATCAGCCGCAACCGCTTCTGGGGCAGCTGCATCCCGGTGTGGGTGAACGAGGCAGACCCTTCCGACATGATTTGCGTCGGCTCCGTCAAGGAACTCGAAGAACTTTCCGGCGTAAAAGTGACCGACCTGCACAAGCACTTCGTGGACAAAGTAGTGATCGTAAAGGACGGCAAAACCTACCGTCGCACCCCGGAAGTGCTGGATTGCTGGTTCGAATCAGGCTCCATGCCATACGCTCAGCAGCACTACATGGGTGAAGGGAATGCGGAAACCTTCTTCCCCGCCGACTTCATCGCCGAAGGCCTAGACCAGACCCGCGGATGGTTCTACACGCTCATGCTGCTCGGCACGATGCTTTTCGGCAAGGCTCCGTACAAGAATGTGATAGTGAACGGTCTCGTGCTTGCAGAAGACGGCAAGAAGATGTCGAAGC
>DFGM01000054.1:0-17980 GCA_002371755.1 Verrucomicrobia bacterium UBA3750
GACAGTTCGCGCGCGTCGTCAAGGTAGATGAAGACATGGATGTGGTTCGACATGCAGCAATACGCCAAAACCCTCACGCACGAGAAAAACTCGACCCGCATCAGCAAGTCGACAAACCGGTTCTTCTCGTCGTCATCAAAGAAAAACGCCCTGTGCGCCACCCTTGAGACAAGGTGGTAGCACTTCCCGGCCTGAACGTCTCTTTTCTTCCTCATGACAGCATACAGTCTACCATATTCCACAGCCAACAGTCAAGCATATACAGCAGAGCTTATATAGAAGGGTCTGCCCCTTTTTGCCTCATTGGCTTTCTTATGTCGCTATCAATTTGTAGAGAAGTTTCACAAGTAAAATCCAGAAAAACAGCGTGAGATATATCCGCAATTGCCTTTCTGTATAAAATGCCATTGACTCCGCGCCTAAAGCCAGCAACAATTTGCCTATCGGGACTGATATCATGGCTGCTATCGCATAGAATATGGCATGCAGCAGCACGAACGGGAATACTACAATCTTCATACACTACTCCTCTTCATAGTTAAGCCATTAGTTGGCTCGCCCAAGTCATAATTTGATGGGTATATATGCCCGGCATCATTTTGTAATGATCCTTTGGAAGATTTCTGATCTCTCTTCCAAAATCCGGATTATTACGTATGCGCACACAGACATCTCCGAAGAAGTCCCAAAACTTCATCAACGCTTCTTGTTCGCGTTGCGAACATCCACTCATAACATTGTGCAGTCGACTGAACCGTTCTTCCCTTGAGCAGCCCACACTTGCGGCCGAACGATCAGTATTGATCATACCATAGAATATTTTCAACAATCTTGGGGCGTCCGCAAACGACTGCGGCATTGCGAATATGCCAAACAGATCGTCAAATTCGAGTCCCATCTGCAATGTAAACTCGTCAGCCCAAACCATATCATCGCTCTTCTGACTCGTCTTTCCAAACATGCGCGAGAAAATTCCCATAACTCACTCCTTCCTTACTTTACTTTTTTAATGACCTCATCGCTGCAATCAGCACAATTATTGTCAAAATATTGACAGCTATCCAAAGTTCTCGTCCTAGCGGAAATCGGATGATTGGATTGTATAGAACGGCCAATCCTCCCCAAAACCAAAAAAGGTGTTTGCGCCCATCATCATAAGCATTCGCCGCCAAGAAAGCACATCCTCCGCAAACCACAAATTTGAGCAGAATATAATACCCATACCACCTTATTGGCAATAGCGCAATGCCAAGCATCACAATCATTACTGCAATGAGCGGCCTCGGCATTATCGTTTGTCTATTTTCTTTCATTGCAACACATCTCCTATCTTACGGACAACAATGCAGACAGATCGGCACGTAGGCGAGCATATGCTTATATTTCTTGGGCATAAACAGGATGCATTAGAGTGTTGTGGTGTCGCCTTTGTGCGGAATTGTGTAGCAACAATTACGCACAGGAACGCCTGACACAATTAATACTTCAAGCGCCATATTAATTTGTGTATTTTCTGAATACATTCTAATCTCCTTTCATCACTGTGGAAATCTATGCAAACAAATCGTCGCTGAGACGCACGAACGCGCATTTCTATTGCGTTTCATGCGGTTTTCTCCCGCCTTATCGTTTTTTCACACCGGGAATGGAGGGAAAATTGGCGCCTCCCGCTCGGCGTGTTCGCGCGGGCTCTTGCGACCGCTTCGCGGCTCGGCCTTCGGCCTCGGCCAACCTGACGACTTCGTCGCAGGCGCATCTCCCCATGGGTCGCGAACCCCCGCAAGGGGCGGTTACCCCCGCCTTACCGTTTTAACTGTCTATGGGCTTGCTCCTTTCATTGTCAGTTTCCACGATTTGAGATTGTTTTGTCAAGACGCAGGTGAAACAGGGTTGAAAATCGTCAGGTTGGGATAAAGGGTCTTGAAGTCCGCCTCGTTGCGGGTGATGAGACCGCCTTTCTCCATGGCGTAGGCACCGATGAGAACGTCCGCAATTGGCACGATTTGCGATTTACGATAGCGTAAATTGTAAATGCAATTCCCTAATGTGTCATTTCAACCGTACTTGCGGGTCGAGAAAAGCGTAGGCGAGGTCGGCAAAGAGGTTTACGAACTGGTAGACCAGTGCCCCGAGCACTACCACCGCGCGCACCACTGCCATATCTGCCGAATGAATCGCATTTATTGATACCGAACCTAAGCCGGGTATCCCGAAAAAGCTCTCCAGGAGCAGCGACCCGGTGAATAGATATGGAATGGAAAGCGATATGTACGTGACAATCGGTATAAGCGCGTTTCGCAGGACATGGCGCACCAATATCCCCGTGCGCGAAACGCCTTTGGAGCGTGCCGTGAGCACATAGGGCTTGTAGATTTCGTCCAGAATCGCAGTCCGGAAGAACCTCACGTCCATTCCCAGAGAGCTGACAATGCCGATAATGACCGGGAGGACGAGATATTCCGGGCCTCCGTAGCCCCAAACCGGGAAGGCGCCAGCCTTGAAAGACAGCAGAAACTGCCCCGCAATCACCCAAATCACGTAATTTACGCTCATGAGCAGGGTGGAAGCGGCAAGAATCGCAGTGTCTGGTGCGCGCCCCCGCGTGGCAGCGGCGACAAGAGCCAGCATCAGCGCCACAATCGTGCCGCCAAGGAGTATGGGCACCGTGAGGGAAAGGCTGGGACCCACCCCGCGCTTCAGGACTTCGGCGACAGGTTCCTTCAACTCGAGCGAATATCCAAGGTCTCCCTTGGCGAGATTCCCTATGAAGTTGAAGAACTGGCTGTCGAAGAAGTCCTTGCCGCTGCCGGCGATCAGCGGCTTGTCGTATCCGAAACGGTGGTTGAACTCTGCTATTGATTCTGCGGTGGCGTTCTTGCCGAGAATAGTCTCGGCTGGCGAGCCACCTATCACGTTGAATAGCGCAAACGTGAGGAGCAGCACGCCAAATGTGGTCGGAATTACTTCCAGAAGACGCTTTGCCGCATATTTCAGCATGTCGGCATCACGCCTCTATCGCAGTGCGGAGGATGGCCGCCACGGCCTGCGGGTCGCACTGGTCGAGCCGTTCCAGGGTCTTCGCCCAGCGATACGCTCCCGAGCCTCCCACATCCACCGGACGGTGGACGAAGAGTTCGTCGAAAGCCACCTTCCGCATGCGGTATTCTTTCTGCACCTCGCCGAGTTTCCGCTCGAACGCCTCCACATATGTGTCGGCAAAGAGCTTTACGTCGGAGACGAAGTCTTTGCGACGCTTTACGAAGTTGGCGTACGGCGCGACGGAATCTTCAAAACTGTGGAGATAATTGACGAAGCTGCCAGCGTGGTCGATTACGCGCAGACCCGATGGGAGGCCGTCCTCGCCTATCTGTATGACTTCGTAGTGCTTGTCGAAGAGGTTTTCCTTCGTTTCGGTGGAGCGGCGGCCTACGATAAGGTCGAGCGCGGCCGCTTCGCCCATGAGTTGGGCGAACTTCAGCGCAAAAGCCGGGTTGCGCAGGCGCGCCGGGGGTATCTTGTCCGAGGCGATGCCGTGTTCGTAGGCGCGGACGATGTAGCACGTCTTGATGTTCGTGCCCCGGTACTGCACGTTCGAGCCGCGGTAAATCTCGGTAAGTTCGCTGAATCCCACGCGAACGGGCAGTTTCATGCCAAGTTGCTGGCACATGAGGCGTCTGTCGAGAATGTAGTCCGAGTATTCGTTCGCCTCCAGCATGGCGCGGAGCAGGTCTTTGCCGTCATCGAGGTGCTCCTTTGTCCCCCACTTCTGGAAACGCAACATGTAGGCGACGGGATTCGCGCTGGTTTTGGTCTTGAACTGTATGAAGTATGTGGGGTTGCGCCTTGTGCCGACTTCGGGATCGCGCGCAAGCGAATGCGCTATGCGCCCGATGTTGATGTATTCAATGTCGCTAAAGAGGCGCAGGAAGTCGAAAATGAGCAGCCTGACCCTGTGGTCGCAAAGCGGAGCAAGCTCGGGATCGTGCGTGCGGATGAACTCGTCCCAAATCGAATCGAAAATAAGCTGGCCGTTCTTTACCCTGGCGCCGGGCAGCCATTCGATTTGACGGTAAAACTCGGGCGAAAGCCCCTGTATGAGCTCGTCCACAGACGTTTCGTTCGGGCCGACAGTGAGCGTGCGGCTCATTTCGTTGCGCCAAGCGAAGTTATCGACGCTCTCTTCGCGCAAATCCGCAGGTATGGACATCTTCCAGTCAAGATAAGTCTTCCTGACGTTCTCGCGCAGCGCCTTGTCGTCGAGCGAGTCGATGTCGAGAGCCTTCATGCTCTGCTTTATATCGATAGGCGTCGTGGAAGGGAAGAGATCCACTTCCGGCATTCCGAAGCGGTTGCGGCTCGAAAGCAGGCGCTGCGCCGTCTTCATCTGGTATCGGAGCGCCTCGTCAGGCAGCTTTTCGAAGCCGGCGCAGCTGCCGGGCGTCAGATAGCGCGTACCAGTGGCGTGGTTGTAGTAGTAGAGCCTCTCGTAGCCGTCGATAGCCACCTTTGAACTCTCGATCTGGCGCGCCATGTCGTCCTGTGAAATCGGCGAGCGCGCCATGCGCCAGTTCTCGCCGTGCGCCCTCAAGGCGTTGCGCACTTTGGCGGAATGAGTGTTCAGAAAGCGGATTTTACGCTTGGAAACCATCTTCTGCAACTCGTCATCCGCCATTAAAGCCTTGTCCATATGGTCTGGATCGGGGCGGATAAGCACGAAATCTTCGCTGAAAACGAGATCTACCGACCATTCCAGCTCCAAATCTTCCTCTTCCCGGGTCATCCTGGGCAGACCCTGAGCTTCGCGACAGGCATTGATCTCATCCAGCCACATCATCCTTTGCATGGCGTGCATGCCACGCTTTGTCACAAGACCAGGGGTTCTCAGAAACAAAGTACCCACGCGCGAGACGAGATTGCCGGCCTCGTCACGAGCGAATATCTTTTCGCCTAGTATCTTCATGGCGGCGTATTATACCATATTTCGCGGGCCGCGGGTAGTGGTATAGGGGAGTTTTGCCGCGTCTGCCGTCATGCAAATCTATCAGTATACTATTGCATTTGCACGGCGAAAAATGGTATACTGTCCGCCGGTGAAAGGAAGTCAGACATGATAAAACGCTTTGCCTGCCGTCGACGGGGCATTGGGGTGACATAGGATGGTGTCTTATGCGCACGGATGCTGTCAGCCGCACGGCGAAGGTATCGCTTCACAGAAGAAAACCAGGGTCTGACATGCACATTCACGCTGAAAGGTTGAAAGGAGCGAGGCTTTGAAAGTTTCCGGGTTGAGCAAGATAGCCGTTTGTTTCGCCGTCGCTTTTGTATGCTCTGTTCAAGCGGAAGTTGTTCTGCTGGAGCCCGCGGAAGGAGCGGTTTTCAAGACGCTGACGGACTGGCAGCTGAAGGTGTTCGAGGGCAAGACGCGGCAGGAGCGCCTTGAAATACTGAAAGGCGCGGACGAAAAGGCGACGCGCAAAGAATGGCGGCGGCAGCGTCCGCTAGTTCTCAGGTGGAAGTCCACCGACCACGAGAAATACCCTTGGCGCATACGCCTTGCGACGAAGAGCGACATGTCCAACGCGCGCGACTTCTGGGTGGAAAAGGACGACATCAAGCGAAACAGGCATTCGTCCGCCGAATCCACTTGGGAGTATACCGTGCCGCTGGCCAATCTGGAGCTCGGCACGACATACTATTGGCAGGTGTGGAGCAATGTCAAATGCTCGAAGTTCTCCTGCGGTTTCACATATCCGGACAAATGCAAATGCGGCAAGACGAAGCATGGGCGCATTTCAGCTGTCGGAACGTTCGCGACGGATTTCCTGCCGCCGCGCTGGATCGAAATCGAGGGGCGGGTCGAGAACATCCGCGATCTCGGCGGATGGGTCGCAGAGGACGGTCGCAAAGTCCGGACGGGCATGATCTATCGCGGCCAGGCATTCAACGACGACTCGCTTGTCGGCCTCAAGAAAGGCCGCAACCGCCTTATGGTGGAGGATGTGGAATATTTTACAGGGACGCTCGGCATAAAGACCGACCTCGATCTGCGGCACGACCGGGAAGTGGCGGACATGAAGGGTTCGTCTCTCGGTGACGGTGTGCGGTTCGTCAGGCGCTCCTCGCCTGAATACGGCGGCATATTCAAAGATGACGGCGCGAAGACGATGGCGGAGAACTTCCGCGTATTCTGCGACCGGGCGAATTATCCAATTTACATCCATTGCATCGCCGGAGCAGACCGGACTGGGTCGCTTGTGTATGTCCTCAACGGCATACTCGGCGTCGCGAAGGAAGACTTGGAACGCGATTGGGAATCGACTTTCTATCCAGAGCTTCCCGGAGTCGAGTATCCCGACAACTGGCGTTCGATGGCTCATCTCGATAAAGGCTTCGCTGCCTACGGCGCACCAGGCGACACTTTGCAGCGGCGCATCGAGCTTTATCTTCTCGGCATCGGCATCACGCCGGACGAAATCAAGGCGTTCAAGTCTATAATGCTTGGCGAATGAAATCGCTAGAGACAATTGCAAAACCCCGCGCGGATCTGGTAGGGAGGGCAGGGGCTCACTACCGCCGATGCCACCCCGAAAACACCCTCCGAAATGTGCTCGGATGTTTCGTCCGGACCAAACGGTATGTTTCATCCGGACCAAACGATATGCTTCGTCCGGACCAAATGGCATGCTTCGTCCGGACCAAACGATATGCTTCGTCCGGACCAAACGGTATGCTTCTACAGGTAGAAGCATCTGAACGGATTTGGAGAGGGGGAAGTGCGCATCGCGCCCGCTCCGCGTTTTGCCCGTGACGCGAAACTGGAGGCGCGTCTCGTCAGGGGCACGAATCGCGGATGGCCCAGCGTAAAGCCGGGGAAAGCATTTCATGCGTGTTTGTTCTGCCAAGAACATGATTAGCAGCCGGTAAAGAAGCGGCGCAGGCTTTATTCGCAACTGCCACTCTACAAACACCGCCGGTATAATTCACTCGACATTCTTTCCAATTCCCGGGGAATATGGTACAATATTGTCGCTTCAGCCGAGGAGGATTGACATGAGAAAACTTCTTACCATTTTTCTGGCGGCGGTATCGCTTGTATCGTCAGCGGCCGATTATGCGTTCGACTTCACACACGCCACCCCGCTCCCCTGCACCGCCCCAACCCTCCGCAAGGCGGAAACTCTTCTACCGGAGGCATTTCCGACATTTGCCGTCGGTGACAATCTCGTTTTTACTTTATTCCCGAATACCGCAATCCAGGCAACTGTTGCCGGCGTCTTGCCCTCTTCTTTTCGCGCCGGCAATTCGTTCGCGTTGAAACTCGGCGACGGGATTTTCAGTTCGACATTGGTAGAAAATGAAACCGGCGTATTCATTGAACTTCGCGACATCGCCTCAAACAGGCTTTACCGCATTTCCGTTTGCGGCAAGACGGCGCAAATCGAAGAAACCGACTTGTCGCTCGTCAAACGCGGCGACTGCATCGAAATAGAAGCGCCGGTCGAAAATGTCGCCGGACAAACAGCCGCCGTGAAAAAGGGTCGTGCACTGACAGCCGTTCCAGGCAATCCGTTCGACAACGCCGAAGTCGCGCCGGCGCCGGTGACGGTCGATATTATGATGGTGTTCGACAACAGCGCGAGATTGTGGGTGGAAAGACAAGCGAAGTACTCCCACTCAATCACCAACTTCGCCATCGCGCAAGTCGCAAAGATGAATAGCGTCCTTGCCAACACCGGGCTCGACACGAATTTCTGGTATCGTCTCGTCGATGTCATGACCGTCGATACTACGTATACAGTCGTAGACGACCAGATTCTCGGCATTGTCAAGGCCGGTGCAGAATCAGGCGACGGTCCATACGGGCCGATAAAGTCCAGGCGCGCCGCCTGCGGTGCGGATTTGGTGACTCTGATGATTGATACCGGCACGTACTGGGGCACGACCGGTATTGGTTATATCACCCATGGCACGAACTACAGCACCTGGCTTCGCTACAGAGCGTGGTGCTACTCTTGCTGTGCGATTCAATCGGTAGATCTCGAATACACGCTTTCCCACGAGGTCGGTCACAATATGGGGCTGGCCCACAGTCCGACACTCGCCAGTTGGGAGCGCCCAGGCACATTCGACTATTCCAACGGCTACAACTTCTGGGGGAAGGATGACGGCAAGCCGTATCACACGATTATGGCGTACGATGAGGACAGAAACTATTCCGGCTATAAAGAGATACCTTTCTTTTCCTCCCCAAATCACACTTACCAAGGCACTGTAATCGGCACGGTGCTTTCCAACGACTGCACGCGCGCACTCAGAGAAACGTGTTCCGCGTTCGCTGCGTGGCATGATACTGCAATCCTACTTCCGTCCGACATATCATTTTCGCCATCCGGCGAATCGGCGTATCGCATCACGCTTTCAAACCTTGGCGGCTATGAAATCCGCTACACTGTCGACGGCTCTGAACCTACCAGAAACAGCACGCTCTATACAGAACCGATTACCCTCGCGAGCGGCACGCTCACCATAAAAGCCGTCGCGGTAGTAAATGAAGATACTCTCGGCGCCGTTGCCGAAAAAACCTACTCCGCCGCTGTCGAGTTGAGCGAATATGCAACTCTTGAACGCCCCTCGCCTGGCTGGCAATGGGGAGACTGGTGCGACCAAAACGGGGGTATTCTCTACGCAACCTTTTGGAACGGTAGCTCCGGCAAAACAGCGATTCTCGACAAAGGCGGCACAATCACCGCCGATATAGACGTCGCTTTGGCAACTTTGATAGCGGACGGAACTTCGCCGCTCGAAATCGTTGCCACGAACAAAACCCTTTCTGCGAACACGCTTGAAGCCTTCGGCTCGACCACACTTGCCGGCACAGGCTTCTCGTTCGACAAGTGGCGGTTCAATGAAGGTGCTGCGCTCGTTCTCTCGCCCGGTCTCGGCAAAACAGCCACAATCGGCAAATACCTGGACCGTGGCGCATCCGGCTCGACGCTTGCCATCTCCAACGGCACGTTGAAAGTGACGCGAGGAGCAAACACTGGAGATGGAATTTCCTCTCTGCGGAACTGCGCATTGAGAGTAGATTCCGGCGGCGTTCTTTCGCTGGAACCCGGCTGGGTTCTAGGTTATGCAAACACAAACCCGCTGACGGTCAACAAAGGCGGCGTCGTCAAAATCAACAAACTCGAATCTACCGCCCGGCCGCTCATCCTGAACGGCGGCGATGTGGAAATCAATCTCACCGGCCGCGCCTACGAAATGCGCTCTTTGCCCGTCACGGTCAATGACGATTCTACCATTCGCGACACGACATCGAACGGCGGCGCTGAGATCTATCTCTTCGACGGCGACTCGACCATTGATGTCGCTGACGGCAAGACCCTGACCATCGACACTCGTATTACAGTCGGGGCCGACGGCCATACTCAAGGTCGCGGCATCAAGAAGAGCGGACTCGGCGAGGTTGCATTCCTGCGCGAAATTTCCCACACCGGCACAAACATTGTCAATGCAGGCACATTTACCATCGGCTACAACTCTTCCACCCCGCGTTGCAGATACTGGCGCGTATACAGTAATGCAACTCTCAAAATCGCGGATGGAGCCGCCATCATAGTGCCGGAACTTGAGCTCGACTCCGGCGCGAACCTTGAATTGCCTTTGGTCGCATCAAATGCAACCCCGCCTCTCACCGTCACTAATTCAGTCTCGCTCGCCGGTGTCAAATTCAAGTTCTCCGGCGCGGACGGCGCAGTCTATGGCACATCGTATCCCTTGATTGCAAGTGAAGGAGGGTTCTCAGGCGTGACCGAAATAGACAAGTCTGCACTGCCTTCCCTTGGAGACGGACTTGGCTGGAGATTTGTCGCGTCTGATGGTGTTTTATTCGCTACGGCCGCAAAAGTCCGCCCGGTAATCAGCGCCGGCAATTCGCTTGTCGCGGAAATTCCAGATGATGCATCGACTTCAGAATCTTCTACGACAATTTCGTCTTCTCCTATTGTAGTGAACAATATCACCGATACCGCAGTCGCTTTCTCTGTCGATGTGGATATCCCCGATACTGCATCCTCCACAGATCGGACAATTTGTTCATGGACTGTCAAGGATAGCAACGTTGTCCGCTGCGTGAGACGTGCCGATGGTGTTCTTGATGTCTTTTACAACGGCAACAACCACGCGAATAACATCACCAACAGCGTTGCACTTACGGTGGGACGCCACATCATCAAGGTTGGCTACAACTATGGGGACTATGGCGGCACGTGGGTATTTGTCGATGATGCACCGGCCTACTACGCAAAAGACTTGAGGTGGCACGGGAAATCCGTAGCCAAGTTTTCGGTCGGAGCAACGGCCGATGATACGCCGCAATATCCGTACGCCGGCCTTGTCGTCCATGGCATAGGAGTTCTTGCGGCGAATTCTTCTCTTCCGCTTCCCAATATGACCGGCACAATCGGTATTGCATACAACTACCTGATTCAGAATAAATCGCCGGTAAACAGCATCCCTTCAATCTTCCCAATGCCGGCAACCGGCGGCTGGACGATGGATAATTCTCTCCTTGACGCCGCTTTGCCCTATTCTACTAATTCTATTTCCGTCTCTATAATCGCGTCTTTCCCCGCCGACAAGCCCGGTTGCTTGTTCGGCGTGTGGGCTAAGAACATGTCTGACGGATACGCATATCCCGGTCAGATTGACTATGATGGCGACGGCACATTCTCATTCAGCCGCAATGGATATGTTCGCGACTATTATTACACTTTGGTCAACATTCCCAGCACAAATGTCGAAACGCCCCATCTTTACACCTTGACATACACGGACGGCTTCGGTTTTACGTTTTACCAGGACGGCGTTGAAATCTTGACAGGCGCATACGGGTATAAGAACGTTGAATACTTGATTTACAACAAGGTGACATTTGGCCGCGGGCCTTGGAACGATCTGACAACCAGCTACAACGACAATTCGAATCCCATGTCAAACTTCAAGGTCTACGCTTCGCATATCGAACTCGGCTCCGACGACCGGACGATTTCGGAGGCGGCAGTGCTCGCTTCTTATCCTGCTTATAGCGCACCTCCGGCGGACGGCATTCTCCTTCCCGGCGATGTTTATCTGACACGGGACATGGTGGCGGACTGGCTTGACGCGGCGGGTTTTGCCGCCGGCGGCGACTGGAAGTCGTTTATGCAGGAAACGAGCGCGGGCAACGGCTATACGCATCTCCAGAACTACCTCTTGGGCTACGCAGCCGAAGATGCGACGAAGTTCGCGGCGGTTATATCGTTCAATGAAAACGGCGATATTGTGATTACGACCAACGAAGGCGAATTCCCGTCGGGGCTTGGTCTGGTAAAACGCCTGTACATGAAGCCGGAACTTGATGACCAATGGCCCGAGACCGGCATCATCATAGAAGAAAAGAGCGCCACCTTCTCGAAGTCGGACAATGCAAAGTTCTACAAGGTCACGGTCGAGCTGTTTCGGCCGTCAAGCCCGATGTTCTCATCTCCGTAATCAAGGTAATGCTGAAATGAGGAAAACTTGTCTACAGACGCTTGAGCCAAAGGCCGAAAAACCGGTCGTAGACTACATATCCCGCGTCAGTCCTGTAGAGAAGGTCGCGGTCAGTCAGCTTCGATGCGGCGGAACGGACTGTGGAGGCGGCGGGGAGCTTGTAGCGGCTGATGAAATCTCCGCCGGATATGGACTTCGCAACGCCATCCCTGCCGACCGCCTTCAGGATGGATTGTTCGGCGGGAGTCTGGCTTCGCAAAAGGTCGAAGTAGAACGATTCCGACTCGGCAACGAGTTCGTCGACGGTGTCATCGACCTGCCGGGCCGAGTCGAGCCCGCCGCCGTGCGTCCAGACGCGGTTGAGGATACTCTGGATATACCACGTTATTCCGTCGAAACGATTGTAGAGGTGGCGGAACGCCTCGACCGAGAAGGTTCGTCCGTCGCGGCGGAAGAACCCCCCGGCGAACTCCCCGTACTTTTCGGCGTCGATGGTGCCGAGCGCCATAAGCTGCGTACTTTGGTAGAAAGGACCCTTGGGAGAGACGAACATGGCGTCCATCATGTGTTTCCTTGAGCCGGCGAATATGAAATGCGCGTTCGGGACAAACTGGATGTAGCTTCTGAGAAGCGCCTCTACGCCCTTCTCCGGAAACTCGCGGACTTGCTGGAACTCGTCGATGGCGATTACGACTTTGCGTCCGCGCGATGCGATATAGTCGAACGTGTCCTTCAGCGTCGCCTTGGCTTGCGACGGCGCGAGATTGAAGGAAAAGGAGAGGGAGCCGTCGTCGTTCGGCGTAAGTGTCGGGCGGCAGCTCTTGAAGAACGAAAGGAACTTTCTGCCGAGGCGTTCTGCCGGGGAGTCGAGCCTGTCGAGGACGGCGGCGGCGAACGATTGCACGAAGGACGTGAGATCTTCAATCGCGAAGATGTCGAGATAGACCGTCGCGTGCGTCTTTTCGAGTATCCTGAAAGCGTTATGAACGAGTCCGGTCTTGCCGTAGCGGCGCGGAGCGACCAGCGTCACATCCCTGCCGTTCGAGATGGCGGAGACGAGTTTTTTCGTCTCTGCGATGCGGTCGCAGAAGTACTCCGACCCCGCGTAGCCGCGTATCAGAAAAGGATTGTCGAGCTTCATGCGCGATATTATATCATAAATTTCCGCGGTGCGACGAAATTTTCGCGACGAAATTTTCGTCGTGGCACAGCGTGTCGTGCCAGCGGAAAGCATGATACGCTGCGGCGGGCAGGGGGCTCACCGCCCTCCCATGAAGCGTTTGCGCGGATTTCTGGAGGGGAAAGCGCACTCGCGCACGTCCATCGCATCTGTTCCGATGGCGGCAATACATTCTTGTGGACTAGCATGGCATTGCTCTTGCTCTTGGCGGGAATATATGATACAATAGTTGCGCAATGTCTGATTGCATACGCGGTTCGCACAAGGCAACTCGTTTCCGATGAAAGAACAGACTATGATACCACAGACGCTTCACTACATTTGGCTGGGCAACAATGAACTGCCGCAAACGGTGCGGGCGTTTATCGACGGCTGGGCGTGCGCATGCCCTGGATGGCGAATACGCAGATGGGGGCTTGACGATTTGCGCGATGTGAAGATACCTTTTGTGCAAGAGGCGGTTTCGGTGCGAAAGTGGGCTTTCGCGAGCGATTGGCTCCGGCTTCATGCGCTTGCACAGGATGGCGGATTCTATCTGGATACGGATGTCGAGTTGAAAGCTTCGCTCGAATCCATTCGCGACAACGATATGTGCATGGGATTGGAGGATTCCGGCTATCCCCAAACGGCTCTCGTCGGATCAATACCCGGCCACCCTCTGATAAAGGAGCTTTTGGCTTTTTATTCCTCCCGCCGTTTCATCTTACAGGATGGTGTTTACAACGAGGTGACAAACAATGTCGAGTTCGCACGCCTGTTTGCAAGGCATGGCGTAGAAGTGACTGCATTGCCGAAAGATCGCGAGACTTTGGTCATGCCGCGTGTCAGATTCTATCCTGTGTCTCTTTTATGCCATCCAGTCGGCGATTTGCCGAATTTGGCGACGCATCATGGAACCGGCACATGGCTGGAGCCATACCAGCGCAAGCATCTTTTGGATATGCCGTTTGGCTTTCGCATCATACGGATGAAGAAGCGCAAATTCGCCACGGCCGCATCGCCGCTAAATCTTCTGCCTTCGGAGAGACTTGTGTTCTCAATGGCTCTTGGCCGTCGGGTTTGGGCGTTTGCGCGCCGTTCCGAATCCCCATCCCGGCAAGCAAGCGGCGAATGACATCGAAACCATCGTGTTGAAAGCGACATGGGCGGCAATGCCAATGGACAAATGACTAAAAACAGAAAGGATAAAAGACATGAACAGTAGACGACTTGCGCTTGTCTGTGCGATGTTGACGGCGGTTATGCTTGATGCGGATGTGTTTGCGATGATGGGCAATGACGAGGCGCGCGCGAGCGCCAACACGCTCGACCTTTCGGGAGAGTGGAATCTTCGCTGCGCCACGAACGGAACAATCGCCTGCAAGATGCCCGTGCCGGGCGACGTCCATTCGTCCCTGTTCGCGGCGGGACTCATGAAAGACCCGTACTGGGGCAGGAACGAACTCGACACGCAGTGGGTCGGCCGCAGCGACTGGATCGTCTCGCGGCGCTTCAATGTAGACGGCGCGACTCTCGCGAAGAAGGAAATAGTCCTGCGGCTCGAGGATTGCGACACGTTTGCCACCGTGAAGATAAACGGTGTCGTCGCTGGAAAGACGTCCGACCGGTTCCAGCGCTACGAGTTCAGCGTGAAGCCGCTTTTGAAGAATGGCGAGAATGAGATTGAGATGCTGTTTGAAAGCGCGGAAAGGATTGGCAATGAACGCGCCTTGCTCTACGCGAATCCGTATCCGATGCTGAATCCTCCGTGGGCGCACAACCACGCACTCGTGCGCAAGCCGGCCTGTCATGCCGGATGGGACTGGGGGCTTGCGCAGATGTCGTTCAGCCTTGGGAAGGCTGAAATCCTCGCGTCCAACAGTCCGAGGATCGACTACATATATACCGTTCAGAAGTTCAACGACGACCTTTCGCACTGCACGCTGACGGTGTTTGCGGACATGTCGGACGGTGCCACCGTCACGAATGTCGTGGAGATAGATAATCCCCCGCTTTGGTGGCCGGCCGGTGCGGGCGAACAGAGGTTCTACGAGTATTCGGTAAAGATCGGTGACGAAACCGTCACGCGGCGCATAGGCTTGAGAAAGCTGGAAGTCCTGAACGAGCGCGACGCAGACGGGCTTTCCATGGTGGTGCGCGTCAACAACCGGCGGCTTTTCATGAAGGGCACGAACTGGATTCCCTGCGACGCCTTCGAGAGCCGCCAGACTCCGGAACGATACCGCGACCTTCTCGAAAGCGCGGTGGAGGCGAACATGAACATGGTGCGGCTCTGGGGCGGCGGCCAGTATGAACGTGACTGCTTTTACGACATCTGCGACGAGTTGGGGCTCTTAGTCTGGCACGACATGATGTGCTCGTGCGCCGTTTATCCCGGCGATGATGCGTTTCTCGGAGAAATCGAAAAGGAGCTTTCGCACCAGTTGCGGCGGCTTCGCGACCATGCCTCTATTGCGCTGTGGTGCGGCGACAACGAGTGCCTTGGCGCAATCAGGTGGGCCAAGGTGACGCGCGAGAACTACGACTTCTACTTCGGCGAATGGCTCAAGCGCCAGAAAGTGCAGGATGCGGCGGTGCGCCGGTACGACCCCACACGCATATACTGGCCGAGTTCCCCGTGTTGCGGTCCCGGCGACTACGGCAACGCATGGAAGGATGACACGAAGGGAGATATGCACAACTGGGGGGTGTGGGGCAGCAACAAACCATTCGAGGAATACTACAAATACAGGCCGCGCTTTTGCAGCGAGTTCGGCTACCAGTCGTTCCCCTCGCCTGAAGTCGCCGCTACGTTCAGCGCCGGACCTGGCGAGGATTTCGAATGGCACCAAAAGGCCCCGGGCGGCAACAAGCGCATACGCGAGACTATGGCGCGATATTTCCCGAAGCCTTCCGGATTCGAGGAAGAACTCCTCTATTCGCAGTTCCAGCAGGGCATGGCAATCAAGTCCGCATGTGAAGCATGGCGCGCGCAGCGTCCGCGCTGCATGGGAACCCTTTACTGGCAGTTGAACGACAATTGGCCCGTTTCGTCGTGGAGTTCCATAGAATACGGCGGCAAGTGGAAGCCGCTCCACTACATGGCACGGCGCTTCTTCGCCCCGGTTGCGGCGGTGGCAATGCCTGATGTCGTGGACCGCAAGGCCAACCTGACGCATGGCAGGATATTTGCGCTGAACGATACGGATAGGACTATTGAAGGAGAACTCGCCGTGGAGTACTGGACTTACGGCGGCAAGGTGGTGAAGCGAGATGCTAAAGCCGTCACGCTTCCGCCCGACAGCGCCACCCCCGTTTGCGCTTTCGAGAAGCCGGCGGACGGCGAGCCGGTTTTTCTGGCGATAACCTTGGCTACGGCTGATGGCGTGTTCAGGAACGACTGGCATTTCGGAGCATACAAGGATATGCCTATGGCGGATGCGAAAATACAGGCGACGCCGACGGACGGCGGGCGCAGCCTCACGCTTTCAACGGATGCGCCTGCGTTCTTCGTCTGGCTTGACGCCAAGGGTGCGAAGAAAGGTTTTGGCAACAATTGCTTCACTCTCCTGCCGGGGCGCCCCGCAACGGTTTCGCTGCCGCAGGGAATCGCCGCATCGGATGTGAAAGTCCATTGTCTCAAGCCGACGCGCGGACTCTAGGCTGTCGGCTTGACATATTGCGCTGCAAAGCGCCATTCTGCGTATTTTGCGCGTTAGTTTCATTCCTTTCGGGGTTCGCGTCGTCCTTGAACTGGTCTGTCACGCGCCCTTCGAAACGGACGAGTTTTCTGACGTAGCCGCCCCATGAAAGGTCTTTGGACGACACAAGCGGTATGTCGTCCCCAGCGGCGGCCGACAGGGCGACGGCAATGGACAGCGCGGTTATGCAGAGTGATTTAATCATGTGAAAAGGCACATCCACGACCATCAGCAGAGATATGGCAACTCGATTACGTCGAGGAGTGGCACATGCCGGAAATACCTGTCAAACGTGCAAACTGGCGTGTTGCGGACAAGGGCAACAGAGGCAATCCAAATGTCTTTCACCGGTATCGGGGTGCCCTGTTTCTTAAGTACTTGATAGAGCATCGCGCATTTCTGGCTTACAGCACCATCGGCCGTTGCGTACTCAACAGACGAATCGGCGAGGAAAGTTTCCAGTATATGCAAATGATGTCTGCCAGAACGTGTCGTGAGGTCAAGGCCGGCGCGGAACTCCGCGTCAACGGCAAACGGGATTACGAGTCTATCAAACCGCCCAAGAACCTGCATCGAATCGTTTCCGCTCTGCAGGAATGAAATGAGTACGTTTGTGTCAACGGCTACGGAGGTCATTTCCAGTCCTCCGCCGACACTTTTGAGAATTCGGCTTCATTTACGAATGCCATCATTGACTTTGCGTCTTTGCGCGAAATACTCCCGGCAAATTTCATGAACCCTGGACGGGGACGGCTTTTTTCGGTTGTCAGACCTAGCGTTTCAGCAAGGATCGCCTTGGCCGCTTGATTGAGGCTTGTGCCAAGCTCGTCTGCATGCCGACGCAGAGCAAATGCTAGATTGTCGTCTATTGCGTGTAACGTTAAGGCACTCATGGTTCACTCCTTTGGTTCATGTGGTTCATATTATAGCACAAAGAGATTCCGTAAATCAATCGTCAATGCCGCGCTCCCCCTAAGCGCGCTTTCCGAGGCGGCTGCGCGGGAACGTGAACAGAATTTGGTCTAGACCAGTCGGTCCGGGGATTTTGTCTTGTGATATAATATTGGCGTATGGGAACATTGGACATCACAAATGAAAAACGCTACGTCGCCATCGCCGACGAGCTGTGCGCGGACATCGCCGCAGGGCGGTATGTCAGGCGGCGTTCGTTTCCGAGCCTGGCGATGATCATGCGGCGCTTCGGCGTGGCGCGGGCAACCGCCGCCAAGAGCGTCGAGGAGCTCAAGTCGCGCGGCGTCATCGTGTCGCGTCCGCGCTCCGGCATCTTCGTCGTCAAGCCCAAGGTCTCGCGCAAGATCGGCTTGATCGTTCCCGGCGTCGCCGTGACCGATTTCTTCAAGCCCGTGGTCAGCGAGATCAACCGCCTGGCCCGCGGCGAAGGCTACGAGCTGCGGTTCAACGAGGTGTGGAGCGAGGTGCGGAAAGAGCGCATCGCACAGGTGCGCGAGTACGCGGCGGAGTTCATCAAAAGCCGGTTCGCGGGCGTCATCTACGAGCCGCTCGCCGGCCCGGTCGGCGACGAGATCAATCCGCACATCCTCGAACTGTTTGATCGGCAGCGGATTCC
>DFGM01000054.1:18156-26481 GCA_002371755.1 Verrucomicrobia bacterium UBA3750
GGCGCGAAACGAATCCATTTCCTCATCTGCGAACTCTGCCCGACGACGTTCGCCAACCGTCTCGCCGGCGCGGAGTCGCAACTGAAGCTCGCTGGAATGAAGATGCCGGATGGCGGAAACGTCCTTTATGCCGAGGCGGACGACGTGCAGGCGCTCCGGCGTTATCTGAAGCGCCAGAGGCAGCGCCCGGACGCCTTCGTCTGCAGCAACGACGCGATTGCCGCCGTCTTCAAGCAGACGCTGGAGAAGGTGGGGCTGCGCGTTCCCGAGGACGTGATGCTGACGGGCTTTGCCGACCTTTCCGTCGCCTCGCTCATGTCGCCCACCCTGACGACCGTTCATCAGGATCGCGTGCAGATGGCCCGCGCGGCGTTTCGGAGACTTCTGGAACGTATCGCCGAGCCGGCTCTTCCGTCGTGCGACATCTTCCTTCCCGCGACTCTTGTCACGCGCGAATCGACGAGGAAGAATGCGAAAGCCGCCATTTCGGATAAATCCGTGCGCCGTAGTGAAAGCTTCGTCGCAAAATCATTCGTAAAATCAGAAAGGACAAAACAATGAAAAAACCAGTTCATGCAATCATGGCTGCGGCAGTGGTTGCGGCTACGACCGTAGCTGCGCAATCTGCCTTTGATCCGGACTGCGTTCTCTACTACGACTTCGAGACGCTTGACGAAAACGGCAAGGTCGTCAACCTCGCGAATCCCGGGACGATGGACGGCACCGTCGTGACGAAAAACGACCTTGCCCCGCAGCTGGTGGAAGACTCACCTGCGGCGCGCCTTCGCCAGTCGGAGGCCTCCGGCGTATACGAGGCGTCGGAAAAGTCGCTGGAAAACTACATCACTTCCGCAAGCTCGCGCCAGAACGGCTATGTCGAGTGCATGCCGTTGGATGTGGAATGGTTCTCCACGACGAACTTCACTATCGAGTGCTATTTCAAGACGGAAAACACGACGCAGATCTACACGCCGCTTTTCCGGCGCTGGGGTGGCGCCAATGTTCAGGTCAACCTCGGCGTCGCCGGCAACGGTGGATACATGGCGTATAATGTTTCGATGAACACCGCTGAGCAAACACAGGCAAGTTTCGTGCAGTTTTCGGCGAGGGACTGGCATCACGTCGCCATGGTCGTCGACCAGACTGGCGAGACGAAGACGATGAAATTCTACTTTGACCACAGCGCAACCCCGGTCAAAACCGTGAGCCTTCCGTCGAATCTGGAATCCGACTACAAGGACAGCATCGGGGATCGAACCGGGAAATGGTACATTGCCGGCTCAATCGACGGAAATTCGTTCGACGGCAAGATCGACTCCCTGCGCGTCACGCTCCGGGCGCTCGAGCCGGAGGAATTTCTGACGGATCGTGCGTATGGGGTCGGTTCGACGATCTCGTACATTTCGTTCGACGACGCGACGGCGAACGCCTCTTCAGATTACGGAGCTCTTAAAAATGGCACGTACCGCGGCACACAACCGACATATTCCGACGATGTCCCCGGAGCTCTCATCCGGGACGGCGTGGACGGCGAACTCCTCACAAAGCACAACGCGAAGTCGATTTCCTTCCCGGACACGACCGGACATTCATGGGTTTCCTACGGCAGCTGCGACAACAATCCGTCCGACACGTACTATCTGCACACTTCAAGGGGCGGCCAGTATCGCACGTCCGGCACGATCGAGTTTTGGATGAAGTCCAGCCAGACCGATGCCGACTACGACACCGTGCTGCTGAGCTACTATGCCAGGAATAAAAGCGGCTCTGACTACCAACCAATCCTCATCCGGTTTAACAGCAACCACAGACTTGAATTCGGATTCAATGCAAGCGGCACTTGGCGGGCCGTCACTGCGGTAAGCGTGGATGTTCTGGACGGAAAGTGGCATCACGTCGCATTCACGTTCAAGCCCGCGCCGGCGAACGCAGCGCAAATGGTCGCGACATGCTTCATCGATCACGCGCAGGTCGCGACGCAGACGTGCGACGGACAACTGCGTCTTGAAAACAACGGATATTTCGACTTGCGTTTTGCGGGGCAGCATGGAAGCGGCTTCGGCAAGAAGAACTACGGCGGCCTGATCGACGAGCTTCGCATCTCGGACGGGGCGCTTGAGCCGTCGCAGTTCCTGCGGGCGGAGAGAGCTCCGGGATTGACTATTGTATTTAGATAGAGGTTGCCGTCTAGGACAGGTTCACGCCGTCGTTCAGACCAGACCGTCAGGTGACGTATGCTGTCAAGTAGAAGTGAAACATTAAACCAAAGAAAATAGCAGAAAATGAAGTCAGCAGGGATTGCGATTGTCGCGACGCTCGTTTGCGCCGCTGACATGGCTGTTTCGGCGACGGCCGCGCCGCGATGGATATCGGGCGGCGCGGCAGCGCCCGAAGATCCGGCGCCGATATTGGCGAAGGAGTTTTGCCTCGACGCGAAACCCGCGCAGGCGGTATTCACGGTAGCCGTGGCGGGCTGGTGCGAAGTCTACGTCAATGGCGAGAAGGCCGGGCGCGACGTCCTCTCGCCTGTCGTTTGCCAACCCGACAGGCGCACATCCTCTCTTTCATTGGATGTCACGAATATGCTCAGGACCGGCACAAACACGTTGGAGGTTTGGCTCGGCAACGGCTGGCAGAATTCGTTCACCGCCGATCCTTGGGGGTTCGCGGCCGCGCCGTGGATCGGCGCGCCGAGAATCTGCGGCGAACTCGTCTGCGACGGGCGGACGCTCTTCGCGACAGACGGCGAGTGGCTTGCCTATGATTCGCCAATCGTCTTTAATTCACTTCGGAACGGCGAGTGCTACGATGCGCGCAAGGAAGGCGAGCGTGCGAACGAGCGTCCCGCTACGGTTGAAAAATACGGCACAGGCGCCTTCGTCTCGCCAGAAGATGCATTGCCATGCCGCGAAGGGGAGACGTTCGAGCCGAAGTCGGTCGTCGAGAGGCTGCTCTACGGCCCGGATATACACATCTACGACTTTGGCGCGAATATCGCGGGGTGGTGCGAAATCGAGGTCGAGGGCGAAGCCGGTGCGAAGGTGAAGCTCGACTACGACGAGTCGGTGAACAGCCGCGGTTTACTCCGTGGCGATAACAGGAGACTTTATATCAAAGCAGGTGAGAAGCGTCCAATTTCGCACGACGAGTACATTCTCGCCGGACGGCCGGGAGGCGAAAAGTGGCATCCGCGCTTTACCTACCACGGCTTCCGCTACGTGCAGGTGGACATCTGCGGCAATGCGCGTTTGAAATCAATCAGGGCGCGGTTCGTTCATTCGGCGTTTGGCCGCGCGGGGACGCTGGAGACGTCCGACGCGACATTCGCCGCGCTTCAGGCGGCGACGGAGCGCAGCTACCTTTCGAATTTCGTCGGCATCCCGACGGATTGTCCGCACCGCGAGAAGAACGGCTGGACGGGCGATGCGCAGCTCGCGATGGAGACGGGTCTTTGGAATTTCGATGCGAAGGATTCGTATGTTCATTTCCTTCGCATGATGCTTGATGCTCAACGTCCCAACGGCGCGGTTCCCTGCATCCTGCCGTGTACGCCGAAGTTCGGCTATTTCTGGGGGTCGGGGCCTGCCTATGACGCTGTTCTTTTCGAGATCCCCTGGCAGA
Organism: Verrucomicrobia bacterium UBA3750; assembly: GCA_002371755.1. Lineage (GTDB taxonomy): Bacteria > Verrucomicrobiota > Kiritimatiellia > RFP12 > UBA1067 > UBA1067. The sequence goes on from DFGM01000054.1 coordinate 21,778, forward strand.
TATACCGCTTCTACGGCGATGACGCACCGGCGCGCGAGGCGTATGATGCGATGAAGCGTTATCTCGCTTACATGTCGGCACAGGCCGACGAGGACGGACTCTATGCGTATGGTCTCGGCGACTGGAGCAACTGGTACAAGGACATGCCGGGTACGCCCGTACGCCTGACGGATAGCGCCTACGTCTATCAGTTCAACCGCCGCCTGGCGTTCTGGGCGGAGCGTTTCGGCGAGGCTGAATACGCGGCGGACTGCACGGCCGCGGCGGAACGTATCAAGGTCGCGTTCAACAAGGCGTTCTACAGAGGCGACGGATTGTATGGCGAGGGACGTCTCACGGAACTCGCCGCCCCGCTCTACTTCAAGGGACTCTGCGCCGACGGCGAGGAAGAGAAGGTCGCCAAGCGCCTCGCCCTGGCGGTGCGCGCGAACGCCCACGAGGCGCACTTCGGCATTCTCGGCGCGAAGTGGACGCCGCGCGTCCTGGCGGACTACGGCTATGCGGACGACGCTTTTAAGATGTTCGTTCAGCCGAACATGCCGGGTTGGGCGTACAACCTCCAGTTCGGCGATGGTACGCTCCGGGAGTCCTGGGATGGCGTCGACTCCCACAACCACATCATGTTCGGAGACCTGTCGGCGTGGGCATACGAATACGCAGCGGGCATCGTTCCTCTCGAGCCGGGCTTCAGTAAGATTGCTTTCCGCCCGCACGTCCTTGAAGGAATCGATTCGTTTATCGCCACGCACAAGACACCGTCCGGCGAAATCCGCGCCGGTTGGCGACGCGTCGACGGAAATGTCGAATACATCTGCGAAACTCCGGAAGGCATCGAGGTCGTCAAATGAAGAACGCGAACGTTTCAGTTTCGGCGGTGATCGCCTTCTCCGCATTGACGGTATTTGCGGATGCCATAGCACATGGTGCCGTCTATCACGACGGCTGGATTGACAATCGAATATAAGGAGAAACTTCCATGACCTCAAAGAGAGCAACAGTTGGCTTCATTGCATTTGCAGCGATATCAAATGCTCTGATTGCTACTCAAAGCGGGACTTTGCCGCCGCTCCCTGTATCCCGAGCGCCGTTCGAGCGGACGGATGAAGTCCTCCGGCGTCCAATCAAGTTGGTTGCCTTTCCGTTTTTCGCGAGAAACTCCGGCGAGGGGCCGGACTATGCCCAGCGCCTCGTGCAGTGGACGGAGTTCGTTTCCGGCGACAAGATTGCCGTCGTGAACGGCTACGACTGGCGCATCTGCCATCACGGGCGGACGGGGTTTGGGAAGGTCATGTTCTACCGTTCCGACGCCGATGCGGACAGTCCGTCGTTCACGGCACCCGAGCCGTTCGGCCGCGAACTCCTCGCATGGATGGAAATCCGTTTCCTCGATGGCGCAAGCCAGTATGACGTCGAACGCGATGTTTTCAGGAATGCGATTCTGACTATCGATGCGAAAGAAGGCCGAGCCGAATGGTCGAGGCCGGTGAAGACGGATGGCACGACAAATGCCGTCGCGCGCTATTCGATTGCGAAGGCCGGCGACGGAAAGTTGGCTCTGGAGTGGAATACGGGAGGCGTCTCCATTGAATTTCGCCTTCATCTCTGCGGCAAATCGGGGAAGGGAAAGCATGGCGTTGAAAACGGCACGCGAATCTATGTGAACCGCGACCGCGAGACCGATCGCGTAGAGATTGCGCTTCCGGATGGAACGGCGCGGGCGGAAGGGACTTCCGCGTATGTCTGGCGCACGGATGCCGCGTCAGGCCGCGTCATAATCGACCTCTGCGGATCGACAACTCTCAACTCCTCCACTCTCAACTCCTCCACTCCCAACTCCCCCACTCCCACCTCCGGCATCATTGACTTCTGGGCGGAGGATGCGCTTGACGTTCCGGCCGATCCGACGGGCAACCTCCTCGCCAATGGCAGCTTCGAGCAGGGGCTCACCGGTTGGAACTACTGGTGGAATGGCGAACCGTGGAGCGTCGTAGCCGCGACGGGCGAGCCGCTGGAGTCCATAACCGACGAGGCGAAAGTTGGCGACAAGGCGCTTCGCATGAGAGGCAGCAAGCCTCGCGGGACATACGAGACGCTCCAGTCCGCGCCGATATCGATCGAGCCGGGCGTGCCGCACGTCCTTTCCGCATGGGTCAGACGCGCGGCGGGCGAAAAGGGCAAGGCAGAAATTTCGCTCCGTGCGGACAATGCATCGCAACTTGGCATCGTTCGCGGCGAGGAGGGCAATCCGGCGAAGACGACCGTCACGCTTGAAGATGACGAATGGCACTTCGTGGAACGGCCGTTCGTGTCTGTCGGCGGCGACTTGAAAGTTATCCTTTCCGGCGGTGGCGCGGCAGCGGTTATTGACGGCATAAGAGTGGAGAGGAGGGATTTATCTCACGCGGAGGCGCAGAGACGCGGAGGTAATGATGGTAGGGCGCGATCGCCGAGCGTGCCGCAATGTGTCGAATGTCGGTTGGAGACATCAAGCCACGAAAACATTCTCAACTACGGAACGCCGATCAATGCGCGGCTCGTTCTCTCCGGTCCGGGCGAGGCGGATGGTGCGGTGCGCGTCACGGTGCGGAATTTCTACAACGAAGCGGTTTTTAAAAAAGCGTTCAAGTTCAAGTTGCCTAAAGACAAGGTTTTGCCACTCGACTTCGAGCCGGAGAAACTGGGGACGGGCGTATTCGTGCTGGGAGCGGAGTTCGTGGTGGGCGGCAAAAAGTATCGCGCCCCCTACCAGCGTTTTGCGATTATAAAGCCGCTTGACGGCAAGCACGCGACGGCGGACTTCTATGTGCAGTTTCCGTATTACGAAAAAAGCTCGAACGGCGAGAAACTCGCACGCTACGCAAAGGCGGTCGGGTACACGACGACAACGTGGGAGTATAACGCGCTCTTCGCGGATGAAAACGCCCCGACGGCCAAGCTGCGTCGCAAGTACGGCATTTCGGCGCGATTGCACTGCCTGTCGTCTGAACTTGCGCGGAAGTATCCAGATCGCTTCGGCCACGGTAAGGAAGGACTCAAGGCATTCACGAACGCCGTTCCGGAGCAGATTGAATTCATCGAGAATGAGGCATATATCGCGGGACTCGGTGCCGCGCCCGACGATATCTGGTGGGCGCTCTGGAACGAGGAGGACGGGCAGCTCCCGACGCTCAGAAATGCGAAGAGCTCGGAGGCGCGGTATGCGGCGTGCGAGAGCTGGTTCGAGTACCAGTACGCCTGCTGGAAAGGGCTTAAGAAAGCGTTTGACGAGCGGGGGCTGAAGCTTATGTACGCACCGACGCACGGGTCGTGCAACTACATCCACACCGAACGCCGCGAGATGATCGACTTCTTCATGGAAGTCGCGGCGAAGCACGGATTCCATTACGACTTCATCGCAGTCCATACGTATCATGCAATCGACAAGTCGGTGCTCGGCAGCTGCGACCGCGACGAACACGCCGCGCTTCTCCTTTCGCGAATGGCGCACTATGGGTATCCGGAAACGACGCCAGTCATGTTCTCGGAGGGATTCAACAACCTGCCGTTCGTGATGCAGCGCTGGAACACCGAAGTTTCGGCGGACAACTATCCGAACGGCGGGCCGGCGTCGCTCGACCTCGGCTGGCGCGAGTTTCTCCAGGCAGGGGCGATGGCGCGGTTCTACATCATGGACCTCAAGTACTGGCCACGCGTCATGACGAGCCACACGTGGCAACACCGGCTTGTCGCGGACGCGCAGATGTCGCCTTTCATGTGGAACATGGTGCCGAATACGCTTGGGCGTCTGCTCCCGTCGCCGAAGTTCCTCGGCGACGTGAAGCGCGACGGCTGGCGCGCGTACGTATTCCGTCAGGGCGATTACGGCGTTGCGGCTGTCTGGACGAACGAGCGTCAGGCAGAGCTGGGAGGCAAGAAGGGAATGACTCTTGAACTCGCGCTCCCCGATGACGCGCGTTTTGTCGATCTCATGGGCAACCGCCGTGCCGCGCCGACAGCAAACGCCGACGGCACGACGTTCGTTCCGCTTACCCCCGCGCCGCTTTTCATCGTCTCGCGCGACGCGGAAAGGCTTATGAAGGTATTTGAAAATGCTGGAGGCAAATTGAAATGACAAAAAACACGTGTGACAAAATGCGGGCATTGACTGCCGCGATATTGGCGGCTTTTTCTGCGCTAGCTACGCCGTTCAACGACGGCGACCGGGTCGTCTTCTTTGGCGATTCCATCACGCACGGCGGGTTCTACGGCGAGTACGTGAACCTCTTCTACGCGACGCGCTATCCGGAGCCGATCGTTTAATAAGATATCCGCGCCAAGCAACCAAAAGGACATAATTGACATGAAAACGGTAAAGGACAAACAAATACTGATGGCGGCTGACTTCGCGGGCTATCCGTTGAAGGAGGCTATCAAGGAGTATCTTGAAAAGAAAGGCTGGACGGTGACGGACATCGGAGTCAAGGCCGACTCCGACCCGAACGACACGAAGCTGATGTTTCACCGCATTGGTCTTCGAGTCGGTGCGATGATAACTGAAAAGGAATTCGAGCGCGCGCTTATCTTCTGCGGCACGGGGATGGGAATCCATATTGCCGCGTCGAAGTGTCCCGGTGTCCACGCTGGTGTTGTCGAGTCCGTTCCCGCCGCGTTCCGCGCGATCACCGGAAACGGCGTAAACGTCCTCGCGATGGGCGCGTTCTACGT
>DFGM01000025.1 GCA_002371755.1 Verrucomicrobia bacterium UBA3750
GCGAGCGCTTAGCCGTCTCGATGTCTTCAAGGTTCGTGTCGTTGGGCGTGGGGTTGAACGCACCTACGAAGCCAAAGCCAGCCTTCAATTCTCTGCTGCCTGACATTCCAAGAAGTCGAACAACAGAATAATTTGCCGAAATCAACCGCCCGTGTTCATCGATTTTGCATCTACTGCGGATCACCCAACATTTCGATTTGTCAAATGTGTTCCTCACCCGCTCACCCTCATATCTATCATAGAACTCTGCATATTGCAGGAATGTAGTATTCGTTACTGCATTATATGGCGTCGGAAATTCGCTTTCAGCATCTATCTGCATTGAAAAATAACCAGACCATGGCTCTGAGAATCTAATTTTATACCCTGCCTGTTTGCAATCCATGATGGAATATACTCTATCCCAATCCAAATAAACCTCAAAGTCCGCTACGGTTCCCGCCCCATATGGTTTTACAAAATCGTTCTTCTCAAGATCATATCCAATCCATTTGCAAATTGCACCTGTAAACTTATAATCCTTGACGGACACTGAACACAATTCCAATGGATTTTTTATCGGCTTAAGGAGAATGGATATCTTCTCTCCATATGGTTGCCACTTGCCGTCCTTCACATCATGTTCCGCCCCCATTTTCGCAAATATGATTTTCTTGCGCGATCCGTAATATCCGTCTTTTCCTACAAGGAAATCAAGGTAGAAGCCGTTTGTTTTTCCGATAATAGTACACACGCCGTTCGTGTCGGTTCTACCATATACGGAGTGTTCGCCTGTTGGCATGTCCATGGCAACGCGGACACTTGCGTTCGCAACCGGCTCGTCCATGTCATCGTGAACCCTCAAGATAATCTTTGCCTCTGCGCCATTTTCAATTGCTTCACGTACATCAGGATTAAGCTTTCGCGCAAACACAGCGCATGGCAGCAACACCACGATCGAGAGTGCTATAATTGTTGACTTTTTCATTTGAGGTTTCCTTTCTCAATCGCTTTTTCGTAGAACTTGAACACGTAGAAATACGCGACATCTTTCAAGTCGGAATGACACCAACGTCCTGGATATTTCTTTCTGTCTGGCCACGCATTGGGGCGCTCGATCTTCAAGGTGTCATTAAGGTTGATCATTTTGTCGTCGTAGAACTCGTTGCCAAATGCAGTTGCACCCGTTGGCGGCGTCAACGCCGGGATTCCTTGCGCAAGAAGCGCTCCTCTGACAAGAAGCGGAATGGTCCGCTGGTTCATGCTTGGCGGATAGCAATAGAAAACGGTGTTGGTTCTGAAGTCGGCTTCCGTCATTGTCTGAGCCTCCGCAACGGAAATTTTGTTAATGCCAAATATGTTCTCGTCTATGCTCCATCCAGACCAACTTGTGCCGCCAATGCCACCTCTACCCTTGAACAACTCCTGCTTGTGCCAGCTCAAATGTCCCCAGCTGTTCGTCCTTCCCACGCCAGTAAATGCGCCAATGTTGCTGACAGGAGCAAGTTCCAGCACCTCGTCTCCTGTCGAATAGAAATTGAACGCATACTGCGCGACATTGGAGAAACGCCCCGGCCATCCAAGGAGTCTGCGATCGTCGTTCGGTTCGTTCCTGAACAGCCAGTGCCAGCACGACGCCCACGAGTTCGTCGGGTATTCCACCCATTCGGGATGTACGAGCTGCGGAACGCGAAGGGACGAGTCTGAGTCATACGCCTCTGCTGGAACAGCGGAATTACACATAAGATAGCAATCAGGCACAAGTTCGTAGTCCTGTATCACAGATGAGCAGACCATGTTACCGAGCGAGTGTGCCATGAGGACTTTGGCCCCCGGCAGATCTTTTATTTGCTGCGCGATGGCGCTTGCCGTAAAAAAGGCGTTCGAGACATTCTCCTGATAGTTCGCGTCCGAACCTATGTCACTTCTCCATGTCACGGCCGTGAACTTCGCCGTCATCCCCGACTGCCACATGCGCTTGAAAATCTCTGCCGCCCATCCCCGTGCACCATCTTGCGTGACATTGGCACCATGAACAAACACAAGGTGGCGATCGGAAGTCTCACTGTCTGGACGATTGGGTGGTTCGCCAAGCCTTGACGGGAAATCCACGCCCTCACCAGACAGGCCACGTGAATTAAGCCAACGATACATCGCCTCGACAGAGGAAAGATGCAGCGGCAACTCGCCCGTCACAACCTTTTTGTCTTCACCGTAGTAGATGTCAAGCATCAACGGGGCGTCCACGGGCAAGCAGCCCTCGATGAACGCCACGCCCTTGTCGGTCGAAGCCGTCCTCATCTGTGCGGCAAGGGCATCCGGCACATTAATGCCGTCGGATTCCACCTCTTCCGTTTCAGCTTCGTAAGACGACTCGTCCAAATTCCGTCCGCAATTGTTCACAGTTCCCCGCTGGAAAAGTCTTAGCGATGACTTAGACAATCCAGTCCACACCACATTCACAGCTTCAGAATCGTGACGAAGTTTGAAACTTAGGTTGTTCCTGATTTTCTCCGGGAGCATCTGGATTGTCGAGACATCCATAAACACCGGGGTGAAGTCGATGAGGTCGCGGTAGCCGTTCACCTTGGAGTCGTTCCAGTCGGGATCGCGCCGATCCCACTCAAGCCATCCAGTTCTAGCACCTGGAATGTCCACCCTGGGAGATTCCGCGTACTTGCCATCAGTCGCATCGTCGTCTTCGTCGTCATTTATCCAGAACCGCAGAGCCTTTTTCTGCTTAGCCTTTGTCTCGTCTCCGTTGCTTATCGTGCCGTCACGGTCGTAGTCTGGTATGAGCTTCGGATCGTTGAGGACATACAGCGTGGCCGTCAAACCGCCGGCGACATTGCCACCGCCGAAGCTACCGTCACTCTGAGTTGTACATTCGTGGACATGCGATGTCAGCAATCCATCTTCATTGTCCGCAATCCACCCATTACCCATCACGACTTCATACCCCTCGCGACGAGTGTTGGTATAGCTCGAGAAAGTCGTGCCAGACGGCAGGCCATCCAACTGCGCCAGCCAGCAATACCAGGGCGATCTGTCGTCGTTGTGGCCATCGCAGTTGAGCCAGCGCATGGAAAGCCTGTACGAGTTGCCTTTCCGCATCTTGAGGGTAGTCGTGTTCGCGGCATTGGGCCTGCCCATGCTTATCTTCCGTGTGCGTGTGTCGTCCGGGCCGAGTCCCTCTATCGTCATCTCCCAGGCCGCATAGTCGCCGTTTATGTTGAACTCGATCTCCCTGAACTTGTCAACGGGCGGTGCCTGCCCGCCGTCGGAGGCGTCGTTCGGATCGGAGCCATTTGCGACCTCGACGCCGTCCGAGACCCCGTCCCCGTCGCTGTCGGGAAGATTCGGATTTGTCCCGTTCAGATACTCGTCTATGTTCGACAGGCCGTCGTTGTCGGGATCGCCGTCAGCTCCATCGTCCCCTGTGGAGTCCTGCGGATCAAGGCCATGGCCATTTTCCCATCCATCGGACATCCCGTCTCTGTCCATGTCAGGATCAAGCGGGTCGTAGTTCGCATCCGTTTCCTGCTTGTCGGTCATCCCGTCGCCATCCGTATCCGCCACAAGCGGATTTGTGTGATGAGTCAGGAACTCCGCCGAATCAGAAAGCCCGTCGCCATCGCTGTCTGAATTTCTTGGATTGCTTCCAGCTGTCTGCTCCTGCAAATTGGTAAGGCCATCTCCATCTGTATCAACGGCCGATTCACCGCCGCCCGGCGTAGAGAGCGGATTGAAACTGTTTGCAACCTCCCAACCGTCCAGAAGACCGTCCACATCGGAGTCGGGGTTGTTTAGTGAAGTCCCAAGCGCCGCCTCCTGCGCATCCGGCAATCCATCCGCATCGGTGTCCGTCGCCTTTGGGTTGCTTCCATAGGTGTTCACCTCCACACCATCCGATATTCCGTCGCCGTCCGTATCGGCGACAAGCGGATTTGTGCCATATCCGACAACAAAAGACAATCCCATTCCATCATAAATCTTGCCTTGCTCGTTTCGGCAATATGAAACACGATCTTCCGCGCCGAAAGACTGGCAACCGACCGACGCACTTCTTCCATCCGTGTCATTCCCTATCCTGTTCGCATAACTCACACTAATCCTTTCCACTCTCCCTGTTGGTATCGCGACTTGGAAGGATATGGCGTTTGTCGAGGAATAGGGCTCGTAGTGATGCATATTGTCATATTCAACGACTATGTAGCCTCGGCCGGCATGTTCAGCCGTGCCTATCTTAATTGCGGACGGTTCCTCTATGCCATAGAAATAAAGGCTTCGGCCGTATGGGACAACAGTAAAGCAGTTGGTATCTACTGCGTAGTTTTCAAGGTCAGATACATTATGCCACAATTCTGGATCGGCATATCCAGATCGATTGAGCAAGACTATTCCCTTCTTGTCGATGGTAATATTGGTAACGGTCTCGCACTGTACGTAGATCGGGGCGGGCAGATTCCAGCAGACGGCTTCGTTCCACCCATTCGTTATCTCGACAGTTACATTCGTCAATGTTGAGATTTCTAACCACGGCAGCGAGCCGGCAAAAGACACGCATACGACTTCCTTGCCGTCAGAAAGGCCGTCGTTGTCCGTGTCAGCAAGATTCGGATTTGTACCGAGTTCGTATTCAGCATAATTGTCCACTCCATCTCCGTCTGGATCGCCGGAGGCTCCGTCATCATCAATGGCCGAAAGAAGATCGAGGCTGTTCAGAACCTCCCAATTGTCCGGCAATTCGTCTCCGTCCGTGTCGGTCTTCGCCGGCGATGTTCCGACGTTCACCTCTATCCCATCGGACAGCCTGTCTTCATCGGTGTCGGACACGAGAGGATTGGAGTTCGCGCCAAAGAGGAATTCAAGGCAGAGATTCTCCCAGACTTTCCCGGCATCATCATCGCAGTACGAATGCAGCCAACGGCTGTCAAAAGTCTGCATCCCTATGCTGGCGTAGTCGCCTGTCATGTACTGCCCCGACAAGTCTTTGTAGCGGACATACGCGCGGATCGGTTGGTTGACGCACCTGCCTTCACGGCAGTATAGCGCTTTCGATTGTCGGTGTAGTTTCCCCGTGTTGTTTCCCCTTGTCAATTTGCCCTTCGCCCGTATTCCGCCATTTCCTCTCGTGTGATCGACGAGGCCGGAACAAGCTGGTAATGTTTCTCGTCAAGAACGTTTATCACACCCTTGTTCTCGATCAATTCAAACATCGCGATTGTTCCGTCCTCCATGAACTGAACCGATACGGGTCGGCATATCAAGCCTGGGAATTTGGCTGCGCAGCAAGCAATGTCCTGTGTCGTCTGCACAACGCCGTGCTGATCATGACCGCCCTTAGCCTGAACTGGAATCACATACTGCCGCCCGTGTTTGTCCACGGCAACGTATATTTCGTCGATTTCGATTTGTCCGATTCCCTTTACGGAAGTGCGCAGATGGTTCTGAAGTGAATATGCGGTAATGCCGAGAAACACGTCGATGAGTCGGTTGTAGCGAACTTTCGCGAGAAGCGCCTGTTCATCGCCGAGGGCATAATTGCCGATTATCTCAGGTGTCGAATCAGGAATCTTGACCGGATATAAGTTCTGTCGAGGCAATATGCGATTGTGCTGCATTAGACGGAAACGATAAGTAGCCCTGCCCGCACCCTGAATAATCCATTCAAAGCCCTCCGGCTGCGTTTTCGTTATAGCCTGTGGCAGTTGCTTGCGGTATCTGAAAGCATATACCACATCGCCAATGTTCTTCGGCCGAGGAACGCCAAGCTGTTTTGCCGCATCAATAAGTTCATCGCGAGCAAAGATGAACTCGCGCTCGCTTTTCCTGTAGTGCGCGCAAAACACATACTCTATCAATGCAGAATAGTCGCTGTCATCAAGCTTCTTAGCCATTCTTGTTTCTCCTTATCCGTTGCGCGATTACGTTACGCGGAACTCCAAAATGATCTGCTGCATCGCGCATGTCGAATTCCAGCAATCGTTCCGATCCAGTCGGAATCGGTTCCGTAGGCTTTTGCGGGATTACGCCAAGAGCCTTGACAATCATTTTCCCTACAGCCCTCGCGAGAAGAGGGGGAACGCTGTTGCCTATTTCCCTGAACCCATGCCATTTCGTCTTGTTGAAGCGGAACCAATCAGGGTATGAATGAATCCGTGCCGCTTCCCTTACCGTAATCACTCGCGGCAGAACAGGATGTATTGGACGAGGTGAAGTAAAGCCGCCCCTCGCACTATCAGTACCAGCGCGAAGCGTATTAGATTGTCCGTCCCATGCCAGCTTGAAGAATCGGCTATGCGGCTCTGTCTCACCCTGTGGAGCGGCAAGAAAACGCTGCTGGCTTACTTCTCCGTGCTTGGTGCGTCTGCTTGCCGTCAATCTGTTGGCGGCGAATGAACGCTCATATCCGCAATTCCCATCGTCCACACATTGCCCCCTCAACTTCCGCGCATACGCTGATTTCGTGCTCCACCGAACGGAAACGGAATCGTCTTCCCACAGGCAGTCAAAACCATCCGCATCAGGAAGGTCACCTATTGCTTCACGGATGGTAACCTTGCTATTTGCGGCTTCGGGATAGTCTGGCAACGCCTGGTCGCTCCGTGCGGCAATCAAGAAAAGTCGTTCCCTGTTTTGCGGAACACCATAATCCGCAGCATTCAAGACCTTATACGGAAGCAGCACCTTATAATCGCTCTTCTGCAATTCTTCAATGAGTTCCGAAAGAAACAGCGAATGGTTTCCCACCGTCAGTCCCTTGACGTTTTCAAGTACGCAATACTTCGGCCTTATATCCCTGACGATACGAAGGAAATGCCCGATCAACTGATTGCGGGGGTCGTCAAGCGCACGTTTCCCAATCATTGAAAAACCCTGACAGGGCGCACCGCCAAAAACAATGTCAACGTCACGTTTACCGATTCCAGCTCTTTCCCGGATATCATTCCCCGATATGTTCTTGATGTCGGCGCAAATCGTCGCCGCCCTCGGAAAATTATATTCATGCACGGCAGCATGAATAGGATCAATTTCAACTGCGGCCACAACGTCAAATCCCGCCTGTTCAAATCCAAGCGACAATCCACCACAACCCGCAAACAGATCAACGGCGATAGGACGCTTTCCCAGCGGCGACAATCTTTCAGGCTTTTTCAACACCGCGAAGAAATCCATCTGCACGGGGTTGAAGGCGCGGGCGGAGTGGAGCTTCGGGAAGAACGGGCGGATGCGCTCAAAGATGTTTGGTACGGACTTCCCTCCGCACTGCGTGAGAGGACGCGCGAAAAAGTTCGCGTCGATCTTACCCGTCCAGCGCGTCGAGCAGACGAACACATCTGCGTCGGCCTTTCCGTAGAGCGACGCCTCGGCGACGGCGCGGCCAAGCTCGAAAAGTGCGTACTTCTCGCCATGCGGCTTCGGTGAAACCTTGTAACCGTTGGCGGCAAGCCACGCGCCGTCCACTTCGCGAACATACTTTGCTGTGTAGGCAAGCACCGGAAGGTCAAGCGCATACACGGCGACGTGCGTGACGGGCGCATAGCTCTCGCCCTTGCCGTCTTTCGGCAAAGGGAGATTGTAGAGTCTGCGATCCCTTACCCAGCCGTAGTTCTCCACACGGCAGGTACAGGTTATTACAGTTTTGGATTTGATTTGCTTCTTTGTCATGATTTGCGCATTGAAAGTCATTGTCATTATACCAAAATTTGACCGCTCTCACACCGGCACTTTTGGCGAATCGAACCGTTCACAGCAAGATTCGTGGACATGAAAAGGTCAACGTTACGCGAATCGACATTCTCAAAGAGATTGCTTGCCCACTCAACCCCAAATGCAGTCGCCTTATC
>DFGM01000170.1:0-5106 GCA_002371755.1 Verrucomicrobia bacterium UBA3750
CTTCGTCACGAACTGCACGGTCACGATCAAAGGCTGGGACTACAAGGTCAACATGGACGGCAAGTCGGGCTTCGGAACTGAGATCCACGTCAGCGACCCGGGCTGGCTCCTGAAGGCTTCCGGTCGCAAGGGCAGCGAGTTCGCCGACGACGCGACGCGCTACGGGCATCTCGACGAGGTCTGCCCGAACGGGCTCAAGCTCTGGCAGAACTACGTGATCAACCGCACCAACCTTACGAAGCGGCTTGTCGCGACCATCATGCAGCGCGGCTCGCGCGTCGGGCAGAATGCGTTCGCCGTCCACTTCCCGGGTGTCGAGGTTCTTCAGAATACCGGGCTCGCCACCCGCTATCGCCTGGACAAGAGGCTGAAGGGCGAGAGCGAGTTCACGACGGGCGAGTTGACGGATAAGTACGAGACGAGTGTGTCGCTGGGCCCCGCCGATCCGACCGGACTCTACGTGTTCAACATTGTCCTTACTCCTACGAACAATGTGGAGACGGGCGAAGCGATGTACGGCGGCGGCGAGTCGGTGCTTGCTTCATGCACCACGGTGGGCGTCATCCGCGTGGCTAGCGTGCTCACGAACACCGTAGTCGCGGTGCCGTGGCGCTCGATGGCGCTTGATACGACGAACATGATCGACATCGCCGTCTCGGACATGGTCAACCCGAACGGAGTGACCGGTGGAGATATGATTTTGCATTACCACGCCAAGGAGCGCGTGTTCAGCGCCTGGACTCGTTCGGAAACGACCGCGGGCTGGGATGCGCGCGCGACGGTGACGAAAAAGGGCGTGCGCCTGAAGGAAGCCGAGAGCGAGGAAATTTCTCCCGGCAATGCGTTCTGGCTCGTCCGGCATGCGCCGGGCACCGTGGGCGCGACGAACTACATCTATCTCGTCGGGCGCTACACCGGTGAAAGCTACGCAATGCCGGTCGAAGGCGGCACCAAGGCCGCCCCCGGCAATACACTCCTTGCCAACCCGACGATGTTCGACATCGACCTCAACAGCCTCGTTTTCGTAGATGGCGATGGCAACGCCGCCGAGCCTGCGCAGGACGACCGTATCGTCACGCAGAACATCTCCGGCACACAGACCATCCACTACCGCAGCAAGAAGACGCCTTCAAAGTGGCTGCACAACGAGACGAAGAAGGTGGGCGGCCGCATCAAGAATGTTCCTGTCGAAGGCGGCGCAATCCCCGCCGGCACAGGCTTCTGGTATGTCCGCACCGCCGAGGCGGCTCTCAACATCAAATTCCCCGCTGCGGACAAGGAAATGTAGGAAGCGGGCAGAAGGACGTAGGAAGCAGAAAGTGGTTATGAGCGAAAGTCGAAAGAGTCTAGATCGAACTGCGATAGTTGCGGTTCTTGCAGCAAGTTTGATGTCGGCGCAGACGCTGTGCGCCGACAGCGGGGATGTTTTATACTGGATGGTCGATGATACTGCGACGGTTGCCGACAATGGAACAGGCGAGACGAAAAGCATAACTGCCTACTATGATGCGGCAGCGGAGGCGGGCCAGACGCTCGCGGCTCGCGTCCGCGTCACTGGCGGCGACATTACCGGCGATACGTTTCTAGACCTTTTCGATGAAGAAGGCGAGCGCTTTTCCGGGGAGTATGGCGTGGATTTCTCGGATGGTGCGATATCGGGCTATTGGGGCGCGGGCGTTCCGACCGGCAACCAGTCGCCATCCGGCAGTTACTCCGCAGGCTCGCCCGAGTTCGCCTTCACAATCGAACTTGGCAATGTGGAATATAATGAACTTGCGGATACGTTCTCCTGGACGACTGTCGCCGCAAGCGCGACGCAGACGTATTCCGAACTTGCGACATACATCCATGAGACGTGGGGAATGTCTGTCGACTCGCTGCATGTCTGGACTCCTGCGCAGTTCACTGCGGCTCCCGAGCCGACAAGCGGCATGCTGGGCCTTCTCGGCCTCGCCATCCTTGCACTTAGGAGAAGAATGGAGGATAGTGCAAAATGCTGAATATCGCTTTGGGCATCGTGGTGGCGGTGCTTTCGTGGTATTGGCAATACGATACACCGCCGGTGGAGATGCTTGAGCCGCTTGCGGTGGCGGCACATTTGCGTCCGCCGGAAGCGCCATTTGGCAATCTCTGGCCTGCGCTGGTCGCGCCGCTCTATGCCCATGCACCGCTTACGGTGGTGCTGGCGGTGTTGCGCTGGACGGGGCATGTCTGCCTTGGGCTGATTGCGGCAGGGGCGTTTTCTCTGTTTCGGATGCTTCTTCCCTCCGCCTTTCGCCGCGGGGAGAAGATTGCGTGGTGGCACAGGGTGGAGATGGGAGTGCTCGCGACCGTGGCGTTGCTGTTCGTGTTCTCGTGGCCAATCTGGCATGCGTTCAATTACTTCACGCCGCTCGCGCTGCAGGCGTCGCTCGCGGTTTTCGCGCTCGCGATGGCGTTTGTCTACTGCTTCTCGCGTTTGGCGGCGCCGCTCTATGCCTCCGTCGCGGCAAGTGCGCTCCTTATGGTAGATGCGCCCGCGGGCGTTTTCGTGCTAGTGGCGGTGCTTGCCATAGCAATCGCCCGCTTTTATGTGGTGCAGACTTTGCGTCCGCTGACGCTCCTCGGACAGTATGACGTCACGAGTTTCGTCAAATGGCGCGCGACGCTTGCGCTCCTGGTGGCGTTCGTTGCAGGGCTTGCCGTCGAGGTGTGGTTTTTCGTGTCATCCGGCGGACTGGAGGCGTTCGGCTGGGCGCCAGGTGAGTTGGGCATCGAGATGCTCACCGAATACGTCAAGCATGGAGGCGAGCAGCTCTCGCCTGGCGGGGTGGCCCTGTTTCTCGCCGTCGGCATCGTCCCCGCGCTCGTCGTATTCCGCTTGATACCGCGTGCTATGAAGTTGAACAGCGTCCTGTCGTATGCGCACGGCTGGGTGTTTGCGATAGTCGGGGCGGTTGCGTTTCTGCAGCTTTCCGGCGCAAGTGTGTTTTGGTTCTGGACTTGGGGCGGCGCGGAGGGATGCCTCGCAGACGATGTTCTCAAGGTTGTGGCGGTGTGCGCAAGCGCTCTCGCGCTCGTGTGGACTTTCGCGGTGTTCGTGTTCGCGCTCTATTTCCGCAATCTGCGCCGGATTGGTCTTGGTGCCATCGAGGATGACGGCGTCCGCGAGGCGATGATTGACGATTGGGAGCTGGAAATCAAGTTGCGCCGACGCGTGCGAGTCATACTGCTTGCCGTGCCGCTGACGTTCCTCGCGCTGACCATACCCTTCCGCAAGGGCGTTCTGGAGCGTGATATGCTCGAGTGCGTCGCGGAGGCGATTGACGAGACTGCGCGCGAGTGCGAGGGTGTCGAATACCTCTTCACGGACGGCTCGCTCGATGCCGGAGAGGAACTCGCCGCCGCGGCGGACGGACATTCGCTCAAGGCGCTTTCGATGATGGGCGGTGCGGTCGCACCGCGAGATGTTTTCCTGCGTCTGCGCGATGCGACCAACGAGGCATATCGCGTCGTCCTGGAAAGCGGCGCGCCTGACGCTCTTCGCACGTGGGGACGCGCAGCAAAGGATGCCGCCCCCGCGTATGCCGTCCAACTCGGCTTCGAACTCTGGCAGCGCGACAACCGCCCGGTGCCGGAGTGCTCCGGGCTTGTCGCGTCTCCAGACGGCTTCGCGGCGGACGAAAGGAAGCGCGGCATCAAGGCCGCACACGAACTCGCCGAGCACATACTCGAGGTCTATGAAGAGGGCAACCCGGACCGCATTCCCGATAGAGCCCTCAGGGACGCCTTCCTTTTCGTGCAGTGGCGCCTTGCCGTGCTGGCGCGTCACCGTGCCGATGCGTCTGATGCCGCCGGCAAACGGGATGAGGCGCTTTTAGAGACTTCAATCGCCAACGACCTCGACGGCAAAAACGACGCGCTCAACCGCATCAGGGCCGACCTCGCGTGGGGTTCGCGCCGCAGACTGGAGCGCATGACCCCGGCCGAGGGGCTGCGGCTCGGGCTCCACCGCGCCGATTTCGCCCTCGCAAGTATGTTCGCCAGATCCGTTCTGCTCGCTTCGCCGGACGACCCCGCCGCCAATTTCGCCGTCGGCATGGACTATTTCATGCGCAAGCAGTATACACGCGCCCAGGCGCATCTTGAGGTCTGTCTCAAAGGGCGGCCGGACGACCCTGCCGTGCTGAACAACCTTGCGCAATGCCACATCCGCCGCGGCGACTTGAAGGGCGCTTTGCCTTACGCCAAACGCGCCCTCGAAATCATGCCCGACGCCCCCGAAATCCGCCGCACCTACGAACGCGTTGCCGGAAAGTGATTTTCAGGCAAAAGCGCGGATGATGGCGAGGTTGGGTGCGGCCTCAGAAGCGCACGGCTTTGGAGCGGTCGAGGGAAAGGACGACCTTGGCTCCGGGGGGAAACGAGGCGAAGCCGGGAATGCGTGCGACGGCGAGCACCGTGCCGCCGAAACATTTCAGGTGGACTAGCGTCTCCGGGCCCAACGGCTCCAGGAAGTCGATTTTCGCCTCCAGTTCGCCCTCTCCGGCTTGGGAGGCCTCTCCTTCTTTTATCCTTATATGCTCCGGGCGTATGCCGAAGACGCAATCCGCCTCTAAAGTCCCTTTCGGGAAGATGTTCATAGGGGGAGTGCCGATAAAGGAGGCGACAAACTCGTTTACGGGTCTTTCGTAGAGCTCCAAGGGCGGGGCGACCTGCTGAATGCAGCCGTCTTTCATTACGACGATTCTATCGCCCATCGTCATGGCTTCGGTCTGGTCGTGCGTTACGTAAATCATGGTCGCGCCAAGGGAATTGTGGAGGCGGATGATCTCGGAGCGCATCTCGACGCGCATTTTGGCATCGAGGTTGGAGAGCGGTTCGTCGAAAAGGAATACGGCAGGTTCGCGGACTATGGCGCGGGCTAGAGCGACGCGCTGGCGCTGGCCGCCGCTCAAAGCCTTGGGAAGCCTTTTCAAATAAGGTTCAAGCCCCAGCGCATGAGCGGTGGAGGTTATGCGCCGCTCTATCTCGTCTTTGGGAAATCTACGCAATTTGAGCGCAAAAGCCATGTTTTCGCGCACATTCATATGTGGATAGAGGGCATAGTTCTGGAAGACCATGGCG
>DFGM01000170.1:5159-13758 GCA_002371755.1 Verrucomicrobia bacterium UBA3750
AGACCATGGCGATATCGCGGTCTTTTGGCGGGAGTTGCGTCACGTCCTTGCCGCCGATATAGAGGCGGCCGGAGGTAGGAGTCTCCAGCCCTGCAAGCATGCGCAGGGTGGTTGATTTTCCGCACCCGGAAGGACCCACCAGGACGAGAAACTCGCCATCGGCGACATCCAGCGTAAAGTCGCTTACCGCAGGCGCGTCGCCCGGGGTATAGACTTTGAAAACATGCTCGAAACGCGCATCAGACATCCATTCTGCCTCTGATAGCTCTTCTGAGGGTGAGGGGATCCGAGTATGCAATGCCCGAATCGGCGGGCAGGCCGAACGCGAGGCGGGAGATTTTTACGCCTGAGGGTTTGACGAGCCCGGCGATATAGAGGGCTGTAGCATCGCCATCCATGTCGGTGGAAAGTGCCAAAAGCACCTCCTTGAAGCCTTCATCGGCGATTCTCCTGGGCAAAACGTCCAGCCGGAGTTTCTCGGGTCCGACCTTGCGCGAGGGGGAAAGTTTGCCGCCCAAGGCGTGGTAGCGTCCGCGATATGCGCCGGAAGCTTCGATAGTGACGATGTCGGCGGGGTCTTCGACGATGCAGAGGATGGAAGCGTCGCGCGACGGGTCGGTGCAGTTTTTGCAGGGGTCTTCGCCTGCGACGGTAAACGAGCCGCAACGCGAACACACGCGTACCTCGCGCCTCGCTTCCTCCAGCGCCGAGGCAAGGGGTTCCAAAAGGCGCAACGGTTCGCGCACAAGCGCCAAAGCTGCGCGCATTGCGGAGCGTCTGCCGAAGCCCGGCAGGCGTTGCAACGCGTCTTCAAGCTCCTCTATAGGCCGCAAAGCCACTGTTATTTGCCGAACATCTGGCCGAGTTCGGAAGACTTCATGAGATTCATCATCTCGCGCTGGGTGGCTTCCTTGGCCTTCTTGAGAGCACCGTTTACGACGTTGAAAAGCATCGTCTCGAAGCGCTGGGGCTTGCCGGCCTTCACTTCGTCGAACGCCTCCGGCGCGAACGAAATCTTTTCGATTGACATATCGCCTTTCGCCACCACGGTGATGCCGCCGTTCGAATACTCCACTGAGATCTTTGCGATTTCATTCTGGATCCGCTTCTGCTCGTTGCGCATGCGCATCGCGTCCTTGACTTGATCGAATATGCCCATTTTCCTTGTTCCTTTCTTTGTTGCTTGTTTCTTTATATGCGCCCTGTCTTCAGGCGAGCTTCCTGCCGCTCAATGACTCATAAGCCTTGACATAGATTTCGCGCGTCTTGGCGATTACGTCGTCTGGAAGTTCCGGACCCGGGGGCTGATGGTTGAAGTTGATGGAATCGAGCCAGTCGCGCACGAACTGCTTATCGAGGCTTGGCGGGTTGGAGCCGACTGCGTAGCTTGCCTGCGGCCAGAAGCGCGACGAATCCGGCGTGAGCACTTCATCGGCCAGAATGAGGGAGCCATCGTCGTCGATGCCGAATTCGAACTTCGTATCGGCTATGATAATGCCGTGGGCGAGTGCGTATTCTGCCGCCTTGGAATAGAGCGAAACGGTGGCGTCGCGCAGTTTTGCGGCCGTTTCGTCGCCAACGATGGCGCGGGTCTGGGCGAAGTCGATTGCCTCGTCATGGTCGCCGATCACCGCCTTTGTGGTGGGGGTGAAAAGGACTTCATCGAGCTTGGAGGCGTTCTGGTAGCCAGCGCGAAGTTTCTGTCCGTTCACAGTGCCGGACTTTGAATATTCCTTCCAGCCGCTGCCGGTGAGATAGCCGCGTGCGATGCATTCGACTTCAAGCATCTTTACTTTCCTGACGAGCATCGAGCGCCCCTGGAGATCTGCCGCATAGGGCTTTAGGACGTCCGGGTATTTTGCGGTGTCGGCCGTGACGAGGTGGTTTTTCATGCCGAGGAACTCTAGCCAGAAGAGCGAGAGCTGGTTGAGCACCTTGCCTTTGCCTGGGACTCCTGTGGGGAGAATCACGTCGAAGGCGCTTATGCGGTCGGTTACGACCATGAGCAGGGTGTCGCCGAGGTCGAAGACGTCGCGCACCTTGCCGGATTTCTTTTCAAGCCCCGGAATCTCGCATTCAAGCAGGGCGCCGTTCTTGTCGTATTTCATGTCTTTCCTTTCGTGCCGGCATTCACATGGGAAGCTTCAACTTCTGTCCCACGCGGATGTTGTCGCTTTTGAGATTGTTCATTTCTTTTATTTTGGAGACGGTTGTCTTGAATGCGGCGGCGATTAGAGAGAGCGTATCGCCCGGCTGCACTTCGTATTCGCGGTGGGGACCGGTGGATGCGGACGCGCTCTGGCGCGGCGCGCTCGCCGCGATATTCCGCTGCAAGGTTGATTGCATCGTCGAAATCTTGCCCGTCAAATCCCTGACGATTTCCTCGCGCATGGCGTTCATTTTGTTGCGCAGCTCCGCGTTTGTTGCTTTCAGGGAGGCGATTTCTGCCTTGAGGGCGTCGATTTCGGCGTTGCTGTTGCCGCTTTCAAGCCGCGCTACGCGCGCGGATAATTCGCCCAGATTGGTCTGCAAGACGTCAATCTGGCCGGATACGCGCTGCATTTCGTTGTATGCCTGTTGCTTGAGGAACGCTTCTCTCGCGCTCGCGGCATCGGAATAGGCGTTGAGCGAGCATGCGATTATGACGGCCAGCGCACCGAGGCATTTCCCTTTCGTTTTCATTGTATCGAACATCCTTTCTTTCAATGGACTAGAATATCATGAAGGCGAACCACACTGCACCAGCGACAGCCGCCCAAGCGAGGAAACGGCTGCGCTTCATATCCGCCTCCTCCTGTTCCACACTGCGCCCGAGCGCACTCATGCCGCCGCCGGAAAGATAGCGGAAAAGCTTTTTCCCGTATGCTTCAAGCTTCCACGGCGCCTCGGAGCGGGTGTATTCGTGGATGGGCCTCAAGGCCTCGAGATGTATGTTTTCCCCTCTCTTCACGGCAATATTATGGTCTGGCCCGCATTCACGCGCCCATCTGTGGATATGGTTGCCTTGTTGGCGTCGCGTATCTTCTTCCATGCAGAATCGCGCCCATAGAACCTGCGTGCTATCCGATAGAGGGAATCCCCTTCCTGCACAACATACGTCTTAGGACGGAACGACTGGTCGTCTGCCTGATGATTCGCCCCGCCCCAAAACGGATTCGCCATCTCGGTAAGCTTCTTTTCCGCCGGTTTTTGGTTTTTGTCGAGGAGTTCGGGGCCGGATTCATCCTCTTCTACCAGCTCTTTTGCCGCCGCAAGACCGCTCCGCAGGGACTTCATGCCGTCATCCTCTTCGATATCCGGCTTGACGACAGGGCGCGGGTTGGAATCGTCATCCGCGAGTGCTCGGGCCGATTCATCCACCTTGAGCTTGCGCGGGCCAACCGATTCTTCCGTATCGTTCGCTTCGGCTAGATTCTTCAAGGAGGGCTTTGCGCCGGTATCGTCTTCTTCGACACCCGGCGTTGCGCGTGCATAACGGGGCGTTTCTTCTTCTTCCAAAAGCGCACGTACCGCCGAAAGCGCCTTGTTCGAAGGCTCTTCTTCCGCGCCTACCGACTTCACCTGACGCCTGAGCCGCATATTTTCCCGTTCAAGGGCGGCCGCCTTTTTCGTCAAATCCTCCGCATCCTTCACGGCTTGAGCGAGTTTCTTTTCCGTTTCTTTCAGACGGTTCTGCGTCTCTTCCATCTCGCGGATGGTCTCTGGGCCGCCTCCAAGATTGTATTTCGCGGCGAGTTCCTTTGCGAGTTCGCGCTCGCAAAGCGCCAATCTGTCACGCGCGAGCGACGCCTTGTCGCTTGAAGGCTCAAGCCGCAGATATTCGCGATAGTTGCACACCGCGCCAATGTAATTCTTGCCGAAGTCCTGCTGGAGGCAGGCAAGCTGGAAACGCGCACTCGCGTTTTCGCCGTTTTCCTTTACTGCCTTCTCGAAGCCCGATGTGGCCGCCCCAAGCCGCCCCGCCGTGTAATCTGCCATCGCATTCTGGTAGGCGCGTGAAAGACGCTCTTCCTTCATGTCGGCAAATGCCGTCGTGGCGCACGCAACGCCAAGAGCCAAGAGTAAAAACCTATTCTTCTTCATCATCCTCGTCCTCCTCGTCCTCGTCATCCTCATCCTCGTCGTCGAATTCGTCCTCGTCGTCATCATCATCGTCGAACTCGTCCTCGTCATCCTCGTCCTCATCCTCGGTGGCTTCATAGACATGGAGGAGCTCGTCATCCTCGGATTCAGCGGCGGATTCCGCTTCAACGATCTCGCCGGAAGATTCTTCCGTGATTCCCGTCGCAGTGGGAGGGGGTGCACCAACGGACTCGTCTGCGCCATCCTCTTGGGTTTTCTTCGCTTCCTTTTCCAGTTCAAGTTCTTCCTGCTGGACCGGTTTCTTGTAGGAAGCGAGTTTTTCGCGCGGATTGGAACGCTGCAGGGTGGGGTCGAGTTCGTCGAGCTGCTGGAGCGAGGCGAGACCGAAGTGTTCCAGGAAGAGGGGGGTGGTGCCGTATAGGAACGGATGGCCGGGGAGTTCGGATTTTCCAACCAGCCTTATGAGCTGGAGGTCCATCAGTATCTTGATATTGCCCGAGACATCCACGCCGCGTATTTCTTCCACTTCGCTTTTTGTTATCGGCTGACGGTACGCGATTATTGCGAGCGTCTCCAGCGAGGCGCGGCCGAGACGGCTTGGACGATCCAGTTTCAGCATGGCGCGCACATATCTGCCGCAGCTTGGCACGGTCTGGAGCTTGTATGCTCCGCCTGTGCAAACGAGGCTTATGCCGCAGCCCGCCACATCCAACGCTTTTGCGACGCCTTTCAAGGCGGCATCGATTTCGCGCGAGGTGGCCGTGCGGTATACTTCCATCACCTCGGCGTTTTCGCCCTGTTCCGGCTCTACGCTGCGCACCGCTTCGCGCAATTCGCCTGCCGTCAGAGGCGTTTCGCTGGCGAAGAGGAGAGCGCCGACAATTTCTTGCAGGCTCCTAGGCAGCGGTATCTTCGTTTCGTCACTCATGCTTGGCGTGATATTATACCATATTTTGCGCCTTTAGGGTAGCGGGTAGCGGGCCTATTTCGGGTGACGCGCGGCTCTGCGTGCGAAATCAACCGCTGCTTTTAGGGTCGGTGATTGATTTGCCTCACATCAGGAGAATATCTTGTCGAGTCCGTCGCGGACGAACATGGATGTGCAGAAGAGGTTGTTCGCGTCGCGCGCGATATCGCCGCCAAGCTTCTTTACGCCCCCGTTCGGCTTCTTGACAACGATGTCGCCTGTCTGGAGCGTCTCGCCTGGTTCGTCGAGCCAGCCTTCCTTCTCGATGACTTTGCCTTCGCGACCGAGCTGCTCGGCCTTGGCAATGATGTCGTCGAGACGGCTGACCGCCGCATTGAAGTTCTCTTTCGAAAGGCGCGAACGTATCGAGTTCAGGTATTCGTCGCGCTTCGGTCCGGATTTCAGCGCCAGGATGGCATCGTATGCCCCGCGGTCGATCTTGTCCGGCACGGCAAGGGTCTGTACGCCCGTGACTTGACGGAGCGCGTTGGCGATAGCCTTGTTTTCGATCTTCGAGGCGTCGATGGTGTACTGTCCCTTCTCATCGGCCGTTATGCCGGGGTCTTTGAGCAGGTTCTCGAGTACGTTCTTGTAGTTGCGGGAGTCGATCTTCTTTGCGATGTTAGTCAGAGCGTCCACGAAATCCTTCGACCTTTCTTCGTCGAAGGAGAACTTCACGGCGCCGGTGCGGTACTGCGAATACCCGGCGTCGTTGTCAATGCCCTTGACAGTGACGGCATGCGTCGTGGGATCGACATGGACGAAGTAGTTCGCGTGATGGCGGTCGGCCTGTCCTGTCACGAGGTCCAGCCACTGCAGACGGTTAAGCTCGCTCCTGAGGTCGGCCTTGATCTGCTTCCTCTGTGCCGGCGGAAGCTTCTTGATTTCCTTTGCCGACATTCCGCCGCCAGGAGAGGAAGACTTGAAAAAGCCGGGTTCCGCAATGTCCGCAGCCGTCATACCCTTTGCCTTCTCCATGTAGAAGCCGAATACTCCGTTGTGCGTGCCGACCGAGTAGTCGACGAGAAGGCCGCCCATGCCCAGTGCCTTGGCGGCGTTCTTGGATGCGATGTTTAGGTTCGCGGTCATCTGCTGCGAGGTGTAGTTTTTGGCGGCTCCCGCCACGAGTCCAGAAAGCCCGGCCCTGCTCTCGGTCTCGCCCTTGAATACGACCTGCCTGCCGTCGGCGCGCGTAAGCTCGTACACCGTGCCCGCCGCACCGGCGCCGAGCAGGCGCTCGGAGACTATGTTGCCGTCCTCGTTTGCGGGGTCGACGTCCGAGTCCTTCAGCCCGCGCGCACGGGCCTCGACGACGGACGATACGGATATAGTCCCTTTGAATACGTTCATCGCCTCTGTGGCGGAAAAGAGCCGCTTGCTGTTGCGTATTTCATCGACAATCTTGTCGAAGCCTATGACAATGGGTCTTATGCACTTCATACGGGCGAAAATCGCGTTGAGGCGCATTGCGGACTCGCCCAAGCTGGGGTCGACCTGAAATGCCGCCTTTTCGAGTTTTTTCGCCTTGACGCCAAGATCGTGGATGAGCTTTTGAATGTCTTCATCCGACTTCTTGCTGTCCACGACGGCGTCTGCTACGGCCTTCATTGCCAACATGAACCCGTCGCGGCACGCAAACGCCGTCTGGTGTTTCGTGCTGTAGCCATGCTGATCCTCGTATCCTTCATCCGTGTACAGAAGCGAGACCGTAGTTTCGATGTAGTTTTGGAGTATCTTGCGAGACACATCGCTGCGGGCGGTCTCGAAAAGTGCCTCCGCCTTGGCGACCTCCGCCTCGAGAGCCTTTATGATGTCTTTCGCCACCATCATTCGCCCGTTGCCGACCTGGACGCCGTTCTTCCGGATGTCCTGCAGCGCCGCCTTCATCGTGGCGATGTCGCTCTTCAGCGCGTTGAAGTCGGCCTCGCCGAGGGTGGACGAAGGATTGTTCCGGAACGCATCTATCTTCTCCGCGAGCGGACGGAGCTTCGCGGAAACGTTCTCGTTGACCGTCGCGAGCGCATCCGCCGTGCCGTGCATCGCGAGTGCCTGGCGCGGCATGAGGTCGTTCACCTTTGCCTTGAGGATGGCCGTGATGTTGGGATCGGAGTTCTGTCCGTTTGCCGCGAGATAGACGGCGAAGTTCTTCATCTGCCATGCCAGCTGGTCGATTTCCATCATCCGGCGGTCGCAGATCATGGTGAACTCGTTCACCCCGTTTATCAACTCTTCGCTGATACCCGTGTACTTCGCGTTCCCGCTCCGCACCTGTTCCTCGTTCCGGACCGTGGCGTTCACGATTTTGCCGACCTGTCCGAGAAGCGCGGAGAGGTCCTGTTGCGCCTTGACGGCCGCCGCTACTGCCTTGCCAGCAGAGGTCTTGAGGTCGTAATGGTTGTCCGCTCCAATCGCGGTGGCAAGCTCTCTGCCGGTGAACTTGTCGAGGGCCTTGAGCGTCTTCGCGGCCGTGTCGGCCGTATTGGCGAGGAGTTTGAGCGAGCCCTTGTCGAGAATTCCTTGGTTCACAAGCGTCTGGAGGGAGGCCTTTACCTGTTTGGCGTCAAGGCTCTTCGTCGAGGCCATGGCGGCCTTCATCAGAAGGACGTCTAACTGCGAGACCATCTTGCCGATGGCCTCCTGCCTCTGGTCCACCTGCGCGTTTGCGCCATCCTGCGGGACCTGCTGCTGCTGGACTCCCTGCGGCTTCGCGGCGTCGACGCCGCGAAGAAAGTAGTCCATCGAAACGTTATTGATGTTTACGCTTGCAAGTGGCATGGCTAAATCTCCTTTCTCTCCTTCACGTCCTGTCTACACGCAACACGGCAAAAGGTTACGGCCAGATTATCTGAAGGCTTTCCCCTTCGGACGAAACATCGTTTTCAAGGCGCGCGACGAGCGGCTGCCAGTCGTCGGCGGAGTCGATTTCCTCGCCGTCCGAACCGGTTATGGCGTACCGCGCGCCCGATTCGTCCGCCTCCACCGAAAGTTCCGCCTCGCCGTCATGCAGAACCCTCTCCGCCGAGGTCGAGGAGATGAGCAGTATGGCCATGCGAATCGCGGCTCCTATCCTGGCATTGTCGAAGTTCATTTCATCCTCGCCGGAGAGAACCCGCGCATACGGCAGGCGGAAACTTATGCTCAGCCAATCGGAGCGCCACGAGAACGCAAAATACCGGCTCTGCAGTCCATGTCCTTCGACAAAATCCGACAACTCGTTCCCCGACTCCAGTTCGGCAAGTGCACCGCGAAGGTCTTCTACGGCGTTGTCTCCATGCGTGTCGGCATTCACCGGCAAGAGTTCCTGTTCCTGGATTTCAGCCATGTGTCGTTCCTCCCGATCCATGTTCATTTTGCGCGTCCTTCATAAGTCCGAATATTTGCTTGAGGCCTTTGCGGGCGAGAGCGCGGAGAGCGTCGAGCGACTCCTCGGTGAACGGATTGTGTTCAGCCGTTCCCTGAAGTTCCACATATCGTCCGTCGTCCGTCATCACGACATTTAGATCGACTTCGGCGGTCGAGTCGTGCGCGTAGTCGAGGTCGAGCGTCGGC
>DFGM01000170.1:13827-23257 GCA_002371755.1 Verrucomicrobia bacterium UBA3750
CCACACGCCGACGGAGACCGCCGCGACGCGGTGTACTATCGGGCTTTCGGCAAGAGTTCCGTCTGCGACAAGCTTGGCGACGGCATCCTCCAGCGCAACCATGCCGCCCGTAATGGAGGCGCAACGCGTCCCGCCGTCCGCCTGGAGGACATCGCAGTCTATGACAATCTGCCGTTCGCCGAGTTTCGTTGTGTCGACGGCGGCGCGGAGGCTGCGGCCGATTAGGCGCTGGATTTCCGTTGAGCGGGCGTCTTGCTTTAGTTTCTTGATGTCGCGCTCCTTGCGTCCTCCGCCTGTGGAGGACGGCAGCATGGAATACTCCGCCGTCACCCACCCCTTGCCTGTATCCTTCAGGAACGGCGGCACTTTTGTTTCGACGCTTGCCGTGCAGAGGACCCATGTGTCGCCCCACTTTACAAGAACACTCCCCGCTGCGTGCTTTGTGAAATTGCGTATGAACTCTATCGGCCTCAACTGGCCGCTTCTGCGCTTTGCCTGTTTCTTTGTCATAGTCACTCCTTCAGATTTCGCCTCCAGCATGCCTCTGACCGCCTCGGCCTGCCACGTCCCCGCATTTCTGCGGCCATGTCAATATCCCAGACTGCCAAGTGCACCGGCGGGATGGGCGGTGTGTTCTTTACTTTGCCGGGCGTGCGCCCATGCGGCGTTCGCGATGCGAGTAGGCTTCCAGCGCCTGCTCGAACTCCTCTTTCCCGAAGTCGGGCCAAAGGACAGGTGTGAAGTAGAACTCGGCATAGGCCGCTTGCCAGAGGAGGAAGTTGGAAAGGCGCAATTCGCCGGACGTGCGGATGAGGAGGTCGGGGTCTGGGATGTCTGCAGTATCGAGGAACGAAGAGAAAAGCCCCTCATCCAGGTCGGAGCCGGGCTTGGAGGCGTCGCGCCAGCGTTTGGCGGCACGGATGATTTCGTCTCTCCCGCCGTAGGAAAGCGCCACGACGAGAGTGAATGCGCCATCCTTCGTCTTCTCTTCGAGATTGGCGATTTCGGCCTGCAGTTTCTCGCTCAGGTCGCTTCTTCTGCCGATTACCCGGAAGCGCACGGAATTGGCGACGAGCTCCTTCTCCTTGTTCCTTATATAAGAGGAAAGGAGCTTCATGAGACCCGAGACTTCGGTTTTTGAGCGCTTCCAGTTTTCGGTTGAGAAGGCATAGACGGTTAGATACTCCACCCCCGCCTCGCGGCAAAGGTGCATGACCCTGTCGAGAGTGTCGGCGCCGGCGCGATGCCCGGCAAGACGCACCTTGCCGCCTGCTTTGGCCCAGCGGCCGTTGCCGTCCATTATGACGGCAACATGGCGTGGCACCTTGCGTGTCATATCGAGATGCGCAAGGTGGTTTCGCGGGCCGGGCCCACGGAAAGGACTCCGAGCTTGCCGCCAACGAGTTCGAGAATGCGGGAAATATACTTCTTTGCGTTCTCCGGCAGGGCGTCGTAGCTCGTTATGTGCGAGGTTTCACACTGCCAGCCGGGCATTTCTTCGTATACAGGTTCGCACCACTTCAGGACTTCCAGGTCGGCAGGGAACGTGGTGTAGACGAAGCCGTCCTTCCTGCGGTAGCCGGTGCAAATCTTGACGACGGGGAAGGCGTCGAGCACGTCGAGTTTCGTCATAGCCCAGAAATCGACGCCATTTACGCGCTGTGCGTAGCGGGCGATGACAGCGTCGAACCATCCGCAACGCCTTGGGCGCCCTGTGGTGGCGCCGAATTCGCCGCCGCGCTTTCTGAGTGTTTCGCCGTCATCGTCGAGGAGTTCCGTGGGGAAGGGGCCTTCGCCCACACGGGTCGTGTAGAGTTTCAGAACTCCTATGACGCGGTCGATTGCGCGCGGGCTCACGCCGGAGCCGGTGCACGCTCCGCCCGCAGTCGGGTTGGAGCTGGTCACGAAGGGATAAGTGCCGAAGTCGATATCGAGCATCGTGGCCTGTGCGCCTTCGAAAAGGAAGGTTGCTCCTTTTTCAAGCTTGTCGTGGATGAACTCGATGGTGTCGGTCACGTAAGGCATGAGGGCCTGGACCATGGGGGCATAGAGCTTCACCATCTCTTCCGGGTCGAGAGGGAGTGCGCCAAGTGCAGTAATCGTGCGGTTGGCTTCAGCCACTTGCCGACGCACGAGGTCGAGGAAGTCCGGCTTCAGGATGTCGCCCACGCGCATGCCGTAGCGCCCGACCTTGGCTGCGTACGCTGGGCCGATTCCGCGGCCCGTCGTGCCGATTTTGGCGCCTTCCGCGCGTGCGGCCTCCTCGGCCTTGTCTATGGCGCGGTGCCATTGCATCACCATATGGGCGCGCTCGGAAATGTGGAAACGCCCCTTGAGCGTGAAGCCCCAGCTCTCCACCTGTTCAAGCTCGCGCATGAGATCGAACGGATCCATCACCACGCCATTGCCAATGACGCAGTGCTTGCCCTCGTGCAAAATGCCGCTCGGCACGAGATGCAACACATACTTGCGATCGCCCACCACCACGGTATGCCCGGCGTTGGACCCTCCCTGGAAGCGCACGACGACATCTGCTTCCTCCGTCAGGAAATCGATAACCTTGCCTTTTCCCTCATCGCCCCACTGGGCGCCAACGAGAACGGTGTTCATCTTTCTTCAGAGACCTTCCTTATTGTGAGTTCGTTTGGTTTGCACGACGGCGTATATTATACCATATTTCGCGGGATGCGGGTAGCGGCTTACCCGAAAGCCGCAGAATATGGTATAATATGGCGCATGAAAAAGGAAACTCTTGCAGCACTGGCCGCGATTTGCGCCTTGAGCGCGTTTTCGGGCACGATGGAATGGCCCGAGCCGACGCGGGAAATGAAACCCTGGGTCTACAACTGGTGGATGGCGAGCGCGGTGGATGAAGCCGGCATCGAATACCAGTGCGAGGAACTCTCTTCCAAGGGATTCGGCGGCTTCCATGTGATACCAATCTACGGGGCGAACGGTCCGGACAAGTGTTATCGCGCTATGTGGCGCGAGCTTCTCTCTCCCGAATGGGTGGAAGCGTGGAACATGGCTGCGAAGAAGGCGAAGTCGCACGGGCTGGGCATCGACCTTACCATGGGTTCGGGCTGGTGCTTTGGAGGCCCTTGGATTACCAAAGAGCTGGGCGCTTCAAGCGGACAGAAGGTAAAACGCCCCTCGCCCGGCGGCGCCGGATTCATGCTCGACCCCTACAACCCCGAAGCAATGAAGGCTCATGTGGCGAAGTTCGACCCCATCTTCGGCAAGAACGGCACCGCCGAAAGGCCAAGAGCCTTCTACCACGACTCATGGGAATACTACAACGCCGTGCCCAAAAACGGCGAGGATATCGACGAATCGGTGCTCGCCACTTTCTCGGTCTGGACGGACTGGTGCCGCGAAAACGGCTACCTTACCCGGAACGAAGCCCACGGTTCCACCGCCAATTGGCTTGACTTCTACGCCCTCGCGGACATCCCGGAGACCGAGATGTTCGCGAAAAAAGATCGCGACATCCTTATCTCGAAGTTCGCATCTTCCGCGGCTCATGTCAAGGGAACGAAACTCGTGAGCGCGGAATCGTGCACTTGGGTGGACGAGCACTTCAACGAACGCCCTGCCGAAATAAAGGAGTTCATGGACAGGCTCTTCATCTCTGGCGTCAATCATATGTTCTTCCACGGCCTTTGCTACTCGCCCGTGGAGGCGCAGTGGCCCGGCTGGTGCTTTTATGCGTCGCTCGAAATGAATCCACGCAACCCGATATGGCGCGAAATGGGCGCCATGAACGCCTATTTCACGCGCTGCCAATCCATCTTCCAGACCTGGGAGTGCGATAACGACCTGCTCATCCTCTGGGACCCCGACTCATTCCGAAAGAAGGAGGGCAACTACGGCAATCAAATGTCCGTGCATGGACGCGACTGGTTCTACGATGAGAAAATCGGCCCTCTCGCCAAGGCTCTTTTCGAGGATGGCTACGCATTCGATTTCATCTCGCCGAGGCAGTTGGCGGCCGTGCAATCCGGCAAAGCGAAACTCCCGGAGCGCTATGTGGAGATATTGGATCCGGAAAAAGACCCCGGCTTCCCGGCGAAGGCCCGCAAGATGCCTTTCTCTCTCGCAGGCAACGGACTTATGGCGACGCGCTGGAGAAAGGACGGCCAGACTCTCTACTTCGTCGTAAACCAGAGCGGAGCGGACAAGGAAATAACCTCCTCCGCCGCTTTTACGGCGCTTTCTCCTCTTTCCGGCTCGATTCTCGAGACGAAGAAGTGGCTCTTGAAGGGCGGGCATTCCGTCTTTTTGCGCGGGGAGGACTTCGCCGTCGCCGACGCGAAGGCGGATGGCGGCACCGAGATTATGCAGGTGGCAGGGCCATGGAAGGTGAAACCCGTGGAAGGCGGACCCCGTGCACCGGAAGAAAAGACGCTGGATGCGCTTTCCGGCTGGGAGAAGTGGGACGATGCGTTCGCCGGCACGATGCTCTATGCGTCTGCGTTCGATTGCCCGGACGCAAAGGACGGCCAGGGAGCCTTTCGCCTCGATCTCGGCAAGGTGTGCGAAATAGCACGTGTCAGATTGAACGGCATTGATATGGGCGTGAGGTTCATGCCGCCTTACGGATATGGCATACCAGCCGGGCTTTTGAAGGAAAAAGGCAACACGCTTGAGGTCGAAGCGACGAGCCTCGGCGCCAACCGCATCCGCTGGAACGACCGTCACGGCATCTACTGGAAGTATTTTGCCGACATAAACATGGTGGATATCGACTACAAGAAGTTCGACGCCTCGAAGTGGCCTGTGAAGGAGTGCGGGCTCGTCGGACCCGTCCGCATCCTGAAACAGCACTGAGCGGCGGGCAAAAGCCGCGAGGTATGTTGCGGCGGGCAGGGTCTGCCCGCCCTACCGCCGGGGTGGCACCGATACGTCCCGTGGTAGGGCATATCCCCCCGGTCGCGGATGTCCCGTGGTAGGGCGGCGAGACCCCTCGCCGCCGCGTGACCACACCGCTACGTTGCGGCGGGCAGGGTCTGCCCGCCCTACCATGCGTTGCACCGTCGCCCTAACGGGTTTGGCTGCCGCCTTTGTGGTTTACGCCATAGCCGAATAGGGCGAAATCGGCGAGAAGGGGGTCTTCCGGGAAGACTTCGGCAAGTTTCGCCGTGAGACGGCGCGCCGTGGAGAGACTCGCCGTGGCACCGCCCGACAGAAGACCAAGACGCTTCGCCTGTTGTATGACATGCGTATCAAGCGGCATGAGTAGTGTGCGTTTGTCGATGAAGTCCCGCCAAAGCCCCAAGTCTACAGGCGAAGAATCCCGCACCATCCACCGCAGGAACATCGCCACTCGCTTGTTGGCCGAAGCACCGTATTTCGGCACCACCTTCACCGGGAAGGCGTCGCAAACCACCTTCATCGCCTCTTCGCCAGTGTGGACCTTCATTCCCTTCACCAACGCCCCCAGCGAGCCGCAAGAGCATATTATCGCGCGATAGGCCTCGAAGAACTCCCGCATGTCGCCTAGCGTATAGAATCGGTAGAAGCAGTCTTTTGAGCCTGACGGGAACTCGCGGACGAAGCCGCCGTTCTTTATCCAAGAGGCGGTATCGCGCGAAGCGAAAGAGAATACGATGCGCTCCGCCTTCTCCATGAACTGCTTGCGGTTGCCGAAGCTCAGCATGGCGGCGAGGAAAGCCGTCGCTTCCACGGTCTCTGCGCCATCCACCTTGTGCATCAGCGAAGAGGGGTCGCCTTCAAGGAACGTCGCCGTCTCGTAGCGTTTGGCAAGAAGGCGAAGTTCGCGCCTGATGTCCGGGGGTATATCCGAGCCCTTATCCATGCCAGCCTCAGAAGAAGGTCATCTGACCGGGCAGTTCTGAAAGTTTTCTGCGCGGTTTCCTGACTGGAGAGGAACTGGCGGGGGCGCCATTGCCCGCTACGTCCAGTTCGTTGGCCTCGAGGTTCTTGAGGATTTCGTCTGCGCGCGCGACCACTTCCGCCGGAAGCCCCGCCATCGCGCCTACGTGGATGCCGAAACTCTTTTCCGCCACGCCCGGCACAATCCGCCTCAGAAACACCATCCTTCCGCCATCCTCTTTCACGCGCACAGTCCAGTTCTTGACGCCGGGGAGTATGTCTGCAAGGTCGGTTAGCTCGTGGTAATGCGTGGCGAAAAGGGTCTTCGCTTTGCAGGAGGCCTTGCCGTGCAGATATTCGGCCACAGACCATGCGATGGAAATGCCGTCGAACGTGGATGTGCCGCGTCCGATTTCGTCTAGGACTATAAGCGACTTCGGGGTGGCATTGTTGAGAATGTTGGCAGTTTCTTGCATTTCCACGAGGAAGGTGGATCTGCCACGCGCCAAATCGTCGCCCGCACCGATACGCGTGAAGACGCGGTCCAGCACCCCTAGCCGCATCGAGGAGGCGCTCACGAACGAGCCCATGTGCGCCATTATGGCGAGCACCGCGACCTGGCGTATATACGTCGATTTGCCCGCCATGTTGGGACCGGTGATAAGCATTATCTGGTCGGTAGTGCAATTGAGCGAGGTGGAATTGGGGACGAATGGCTCGGCATCCGGAAGCACTTCCACTATGGGGTGGCGACCATCGCTTATCTCCAAGACGTCGGAATCATCCACCTGCGGCCGCACATAGCCCGCGGCCAGGGCGCGGTCTGCCAAGGAAAGTGTGGCGTCCAATTCGCCCAAGGCAACGGCGGTGGACTGTATTTCTGCGGTTTTTGCGGCAATCTGCGCGATAATTGCCGAATATATGCGCTGCTCGACGGCCAGAGCCTTTTCCTGCGCGCCCAGCACCTTGCGCTCGTATTCCTTCAATTCCTCGGTCACGTAGCGCTCACCGGTCGTGAGAGTCTGGCGGCGGATATATTCTGGCGGGGCCTTGGGGACGAACGACTTCGGGATTTCGATCATGTAGCCAAAGGCGGCGACATGTTTCACCTTGAGTTTGGGGATTCCCGTGCGTTCCTGTTCGCGCGCCTGATAGTTGGCCATCCACTGGTGGCCCTCGGTGGCGAGGCGGCGGTATTCATCAAGCTCCGCATCGTAGCCTGTCGCTATGAAGCCGCCATCGTTCATCATGACGGGCGGATCTTCGGCTATGGCGCGGTCGATGAGGTCTACGATTTCGCCTTGCGGCACGAGCGGGACGGGATAAAGGCATTCTGCTGCGATATCGGGGATGGGGCGCAGGGACTGTGCGAGCGCCTTCAAGTCGCGCGGGTTGGCGCGTGCCGTATCGACCTTTGCAACCAGCCTCTCCAGGTCGCGAACACAACCGAGAAGACTGCGCAGGGAAGAAAGGGAGAATCTATTCTCAACATATGCTGCCACATGGTCGAGGCGCTCGTTTATGGCTTTGGCCTTTGCGAGCGGGTGGGCGATCCAGTGACGCATGGTTCTTCCGCCCATGGGGGTCTTGGTGACATCGAGAATGCCAAGGAGAGACGCGTCTTTCGTCACCTCGCCGCCCGGCAGGAGCTGGAGGTGGCGAATCGCGCCGGCATCGAGAATGAGGCTGTCGCCGGAATCGACCAGTTTCAGCCGCCGGACGTGGCTCACGTTGTGCCTGAGCGTGGTATGCACATAATAAAGGAGAGCGCCCGCGGCGCAAATCGCATCCCCGTGCCCGGAGAGACCGAAACCATCCAGATTGAACACCTTGAAATGCCGTGTGAGACACTCGTATGCCGCATCGTAGGAAAAAGTCCAGCGGTTGTCATCGCCGGGCGTGAACATTTCCGCCGGATTGTGCCGGGCGAGCGCTTCGTCGCGTTTCGCCTCATCGGCGAACTCCTCCGCGAGAAAGTCGCCGGTCGATACATCGAGAAGGGCGAGCGCCTTGCCGAAAACGGAAGCGACGAAATTGTTGGCCGTCTCGTCCAGAAGACCGTCTTCGGTGATGGTGCCGGGCGTGACAATACGGGTGATTTCGCGTCTGACGAGGCCCTTCGCAGTCTTGGGGTCTTCCACCTGGTCGCACAAGGCGGCGGTCTTCCCCGCGCGTATGAGCTTGGCGAGATAGGAGTCGAGCGCATGGTATGGCACGCCGCACATCGGCTGGTTGCTGCGGTGGGTGAGGGTCGCGCCGAGAATGGGAGATGCGACGACGGCGTCTTCCCCGAACATCTCGTAGAAGTCGCCCAGCCTGAACATAAGTATGGCGCCTTGCGGTATCTCGCGTTTCATGGCGAGATACTGGCGCATCATGGGTGTCAATTCATCGGACATTTCCGCATATTATAGCATGATTGCCCCGGAAGCGCAAGGAGGGAGCGCAAGCCGGGGCAATCAATGCAGTGTGATACCTAATACTTAAGGATGTATTTGCGATTAGAACGTCGCGGTGAGTGCTACGCCACCGACCACGTTCCAGGACTTGTCCTCGCTGCAGCCCCATTCGCCGTTGTGGTCGCGCGCACCGTCGCGGAGACGGCGGTCGAACCAGTAGTCGTAGTAGGCCACATAGGCGCCGAGGCTGAGCCAATCGTTGATTGCCCACTCGAGTTCGCCCATGATGGTGGTATCCATGAGGCCTTCCTTATCCTTGCCGAGATAGGCCTTGTTGCGGTGGGCGTTGCCGAAGCCCTGGCCGACGGAGGGCTTGAAGGTGACGACCTGCTCTTCATCATCGCCGACGAGCGTGAAGGTGTGGCCGATGTTGAAGTTGAAGTAGGTGCCGTCATCCATCATGAGGTCGCGCTCCACGGCGAACGTAGGCTCGAGCCAGAGGTCGCCGAGCGAGAGCTCGAGGTTGAGGTACTGGGTATCCGGGCAACCATCGCCGACGTGGCGGTGGGTGGGAATGTACTCGTAGATGTAGTTGAAGTCGACGGAAAGCGCGCCGAGCGTCTCGCCGAGGTCAAAGTCGTGCGCTCCACCGACGATTGCGTCGAGGGTGGTGTAGCGTCCTGCACGGTTGCCATATTCGCCGCGCTTGCCGTTGCCCTTGGTCGTGTCGAAAATCGCCTCTACGCTGAAGTACACCCAGTCGAAGAACGTCGCGGTGGCCGAAGGAGTGACAATCGGATCCTTGCCGTCAATCACGCCGTACGTCATGTACTTGGAATCGAAAGCGAGACCGAACTCGGCCGTCACGATAGGCTGTTCGTCGAAGGAGATGCCTTCGCCCGGGGTGAACGCCCAACCCTCAGCCGCTGCTTCCGTTGCCGGAGCCGCTTCCTGTGCAAAAGCCGCGCCTGCCGCCAGTGCGCAGCCAACTGCCAATGTCTTGATTGTTGTATTCATTTTTTCCTTTGGTTCCTTAGTTTATGCCGTTTCGACCCCTTTTGGGGCTTAGACGCAGGAAAGTTTACCATATCTAACCGCGCGCGTCAAGGGGGAAAATGATGTTTTTGTGCGGCCAAATCCGAAATCTGAGACCCAAGGTGGGGCGAGGCGTCCCGCCGAGCCGGAGCGGCTCGCCC
>DFGM01000170.1:23313-48731 GCA_002371755.1 Verrucomicrobia bacterium UBA3750
CGGCTCGCCCGGAGGGCTCGCCCCACCTGCAACCCGAACCCCGAAATCCGAGACACGCTACCCGTTGCCCGCCCCATGGGCATCACCCGAAAATCCAATGCCCATCACTCCCGAATCCAATGCCCATTGGTTCCGAATCCAATGCCCATTGGATTTTGATTCAATGCCCATTGGATTCTGGTTCAATGCCCATTGGATTCGCGTCCCATGCGCTTTACTTGACCCGCCTCTGCTCCCTTTGCGTATAATCGCTCGGTTTGGGGCGGCTGGGGAATTCTTCGGCGATAAACTCCGCGAGGGCTTGTCTCCAGGGAGGTGTGCGGTAGCCGAGCACGTTGAGGACGCTCTTTTTGAGGGCGCTGTTGCGGGGTCTTGGAGCAGGACGCGGGAACTCCTCTGTAGCGCAGGGGACGACTTCGCGCGGGAAGTTTGGCCCCAAAAGTGCTTTTACTTCCAGGGCGAGGTCATGCCAGGAGCACTGTTCTTCGCAAGTTCCGTGGACTATGCCGCTCACGGATGGGTGTTTGATGAGGAAGCGTATGACATCTGCCACGGTTTTGGCGGAGGTCGGGTTGCCGCGCTGGTCATCCACCACTTTAATGGGCGGGGTGTCCTTTTCGGCTCCAAGTTTGGCCATTGTGTGGACGAAGCTCGGTCCTCCGGCGCCATAGAGCCACGAAATGCGCAGAATGACGGCATCTGGATAGAGCATGGAGACCATCTGTTCGCCGGCGAACTTGGAAAGTCCATAGACAGTGCGCGGGCGCGGCATGTCCGTTTCGCTCCAGGCCCAGGGTTCGCGCGGCGGCTCGCCCGAAAATACATAGTCGGTGGAAATTGCAATGAGCCGTGCGCCGCACGCCTTTGCCGCGAGTGCCACGTTGCGTGAGCCGTCTTCATTGAGCGCGAAGGCCATGTCGCGCTCCTGCTCGCATTTGTCGACGTCCGTCATAGCCGCGGCGTGGATTACGAGATCGGGCTTTTCCGCCAAAAATCGCGCGAAAAGCGCGGAATCCGCCAATATATCCCACTCCGGGAGATCGGCGACGACGATTTCGTGGCCGTCCTTTTCACCCAATTCGCGCTGAAGGGTGCGTCCGAGCATACCCTTGCCGCCGGTGATGAGTATCTTCATCTAGCTATCCTCACGCGCCTGCCTTCGATCTTGTAATTGCCCGCGGCTATTATCCCAAGAGCCTCGGGGAAGGCTTTGTGTTCCTCCACCTGGATTCGCGCATGAAGAGTCTCCGGCGTGTCGTCTTCTTCCACTTTTACGGCTTTTTGGACGATTATGGGACCGGAATCGGTGCCCGCATCGACGAAATGCACTGTCACGCCGGCCACCTTGCAGCCGTAGTCCAGCGCTTGCGTCCAGCTGTGGACGCCCGGAAAGGCAGGGAGAAGGGCGGGGTGTATGTTGAGAACGCGATTGGGATACGCGGCAAGGAGTTTTGGCTTCACTATCCTCATGAATCCCGCCAGGACCACGGTATCGACGCCTGAGTCCTTGAGGATGCGTATGCACTCGTCTTCGGCGGGGCCTTCAAGTTTTGTCTTCCACGGCGCACAATCGAGATATTGGCACTTTATGCCGTGTTTTTTCGCTCTTTCGAGGATATATGCATCTTTCACATCGGCAAGGACGATCTTTATTTCCGCGTCGAGCGTGCCGTTTTCTATGGCTTCGACGATAGACTGCATATTCGAGCCGCTGCCCGAGCCTAGTATTCCAAGATTGAGTTTCATAGCGCTTCCACTTCGAGGGTGAGGTTTTTGCGGGATTTCACTTTCACTTCAGTGCCTGCCTTCAGCGGCGAAGATGCAACGGCATCCCATTCGGCGTCGCCCAGAAGAACGCGTCCGGACTGCGGCGGGAGGATGTCGGCAGTCGTTTTGCCTATGCGTCCTGCGAAGCCATCATCGAAATCTTCACCTTCTTCCGACTTGCCGCCGGTAAAGATGCTCTTGAGCCACCGCCTGAGGCATGCGAGATAGAGGATGGAGAACACCGAGAAGGCGATGGCCTGCCATACAGGCGTGAGAGTCGGGCCCAGGGCGAACTTGAGCAGCCCCACCGAAGCGGCGGAAAGGCCGAAAAAGAATATCACGAAGCCGGGAGCCATAAGCTCAAGGAGCATAAGAGCCGCGCCGGCATACATCCATAACCATGCTATTGAGGCCATATTTCCGGTCCTTTCTTCCTTTATATATATATATTATCCTCTTATGTCCACGAGTTGCGCGCCGGGGATCGAGGTTATTATATCATTGACGAGCGCATCTTCCAGGATTCCGCCGGCGGCATCCGGCGGCATCTTGGGGGCGGTGGCGGCGGCTTCTGCCGCCGCCACAGGACTGGGCGCCGGCGAAGGGGCGGGCTTCGGGATAGAGGGTGCGGGTGCGGCTACTGGAGCCGGGCCTGGGGCTGGCGCGGGCCGGGGTGCCGGTTTTGGTGCCGTGGCAGGCGCGGAGGGCGCGGGTGCGGGTGCGGCCTCGGCTGCGGATGCCGCTCCTTTCAGCTCGCGCACTGCCGCCATCAGCTCTTCGATGCTTGCCGTGGTGGCTATGCGGCTTGCGCGGATAAGCGTCATCTCCATGAGGGTGCGTACGCTCAAGACGTAGCGCAGCTTGTCTTCCATGTCCGCGAGTTGGTCGCAGATGCGAATCGTGCGGTTGAAATCGAGTTTCTTCGCCTGCTCTTCCAGGATGCGTATCTGATCCGGGGTCGCTTCTATGGAAGATGCCTTGCCGCCCAGTGCCTGCACCACCACTATATTGCGGAAGTGCGTGAGAAGTTCCGCCGAAAGCCTCCTCATGTTCTTTCCGGCTGAATCGAACTTCTCTATGGACGAAAGAATGCCGCCGATATCGCCTCCAATGATGGCGGATGCGAGGTTTTCCAGTTCGCCGCGCGAGACGAGCCCGAATACGCCGAGAGCATCCTGTTCCGTCACTTTGTCGCCCTTGAACGAGACCAGCTGGTCGAGCGAAGACAATGCGTCGCGCATGCCGCCTTCCGCACCGCGCGCAATCGCCAAAAGCGCGTCTTCTTCGGCATCTATCTTTTCGTTCGCGCAGATGTGCTTGAGGCGCGAAACGATGTCGTTCGTCTGGATGCGGCGCAAGTCGAATCTCTGGCAACGGCTCACGATGGTGCCGAGCACCTTGTCGCCTTCCGTGGTCGCGAAGACGAACTTCACGTATGGCGGCGGCTCTTCGAGCGTCTTGAGGAGCGCGTTCCAGGCCGATGCCGTCAGCATATGGCATTCATCGATGATGAACACCTTGTATTTGGAAGACCCCGGCTTGAACTGCACCGCCTCGATTATCGGATGCACGTCCTCCACCTTGTTGTGGCTGGCAGCGTCCAGCTCGACCACATCCAGAGAACGGCTCTCTGCGATTTCGACGCAGTTGGTGCATTTGCCGCACGGCTCGTCGCCATTCGGGGAAAGGCAGTTGAGCGCCTTGGCGAAAATACGCGAGAGGGTGGTCTTGCCGATGCCGCGCGAACCGATGAAGAGATAGGCGTTGGCGATGCGGCCGGAGGCAATCGCGTTCTTGAGAGTGGATACCACGTGCTCCTGTCCAACGACGTCGGAAAACGTCATTGGACGGTACTTTAGCGGCAGCGCTACATGTCGGTATTCGTTCATCGCCGCATATTATATCATTTTTCCCGGCTCAGTGCGAGGGGTGCGGCGAGGGGCTCTGTTGCGTGGTATGGGGTGCGGCGGGCAGGGGGCTCAGCCGCCCTGCCGCCGGGGCGCACCGGCATGGCGGCGCGCCGGCGAAAACTCCGCGCTTCATTTGAGCGCTCTTGCGATGCGCTCGTCGAGGTCGTTCGCCGCAAGGGCGGCGAGGAGGTCGTCTATTTCACCTTCCATAATCCTGTCCAGAGCATAGAGCGTAAGGTCTATGCGGTGGTCGGTCATGCGGTTTTGGGGGAAATTGTATGTGCGGATGCGCTCTGACCTGTCGCCCGAGCCGCGCAAGGTGAGCCTGTCCGCGCCGAGTTTCGCTTCTTCTTCCTTGCGTTTGAAGTCCAAAATGCGCGCCTTCAGGGTGGCGAGGCACTTTTCGCGGTTGCGGATTTGGCTGCGCTCGTCCTGGCAGACGGCGACTAGCCCTGTCGGGATATGGGTCATGCGGACTGCCGATTCGGTCTTGTTCACATGCTGGCCGCCCGCGCCGCCGGAGCAAAAGAGGTCTATCCGTATGTCCTTTTCGGGGATTTCGAGGTCGTCTTCCTCGTCCGCCTCGGGGAATACGACCACGGTGGCGGCGGAAGTATGGATGCGGCCTTGCGCTTCAGTGACGGGCACTCTCTGCACCCTGTGCCCGCCCGACTCGAACCTAAGCGAGCCGTACGCCCCCTCCCCGGCCACCGTAAAGACGATTTCCTTGAACCCGTCCAGGCTCGTGGCGTTGGAGTTCATGACGGAAATCTTCCAGCCCTTGCGTTCGGCGTAGCGCGAATACATTCTGAAGAGGTCGCCCGCGAAAAGCGCGGCCTCATCGCCCCCGGTGCCTGCGCGAATCTCCATGACGGCGTTTCTGCCCTCCAGGGGGTCGGGCGGAAGAAGAGCGGCGAGCACTTTCCGCTCCAATGCGGGCAGTTCCGCCTTGAGACGCTCGATTTCGGCGGCGGCCTCTTCGCGGAAATCGGGATCCTCGAGGAGCGATTCGTTGCCCGAAATGTCGCCCAAAGCCTTGGAATAGGCCAGATACGAGGCTTCAAGCTTCTTTAGAAAGGCGTGGTCGCGCAACACCTCCCTGTAACGCTTGGGGTCGGATAAAACAGCGGGGTCGCCCATATCCGTTTCCACGGAGGCTAGGCGACCCAGTACGCTTTCGATCCTTGCTGTGTCCAGCAGGCTCACTTGGCGAATTTAGCGTAGCGCTTCTTGAACGAATCCACGCGGCCTTCGGTATCGACCATGGTCTTCTGGCCCGTGAAATACGGGTGGCAGGCCGAGCAGGTGTTGACCTGCATTTCCTTCTTCGTGGAACGCGTCTTGATAACATTACCGCAAGCGCAGGTAATCGTTGCCTCGCCGTATGCAGGATGGATGTCTTTCTTCATATTGCCGTCTTCTTTCCTTGCTTGTGCAAATTGAGCGCATATTATACCATATTCCCCGGCCCTCGCGCAAGGGGGGTGTTTGGCGGAGCGTTTGCGTCCGTCACCCCGCAAAAAAAATGCAGTAGGGTAGTGCCACGGCGGCGCGGAATATGGTATAATATAGCCCATGAAGAAAGTCGCAATAGATAAAGGCGTGGTGTTTGGCGACGGCAAACTTGCGTTTATCGCAGGGCCGTGCGTAATCGAATCGCGCAAGATGGCGTTGGACTTGGCCAAAAGGCTCACGGCTTTGGCCAACAGGCTCGACGTCCCCTACGTTTTCAAGGCGAGTTTCGATAAGGCTAACCGGACGAGTGTGGATTCGTTTCGCGGTCCCGGCATAGACGAGGGGCTTGACATACTCGCCGAGGTGCGGGAGACTTGCGGCGTGCCGGTGATTACCGATGTCCACGAGCCGTGGCAGTGCGCGCGTGCGGCGCAGGTGTGCGATATTCTCCAGATACCTGCATTTCTCGCGCGTCAGACGGATCTCGTGGTGGCGGCGGGCGAGACGGGCGCGGCCGTCAATGTGAAAAAGGGTCAGTTCATGGCGCCCGAGGATATGGCGCAGGTGATTCGCAAGATAGAATCGACCGGCAACAAGCGCATAATTCTTTGCGAGCGCGGCTCGAGCTTCGGCTACAGGAATCTCGTAGCGGATATGCGCAGCCTCCTTATCATGCGCGAGATGGGGTATCCCGTCATAATGGATGCGACTCATTCGGTGCAGAGGCCGGGCGGGCTCGGGACGGGTTCCGGCGGTGACGGGAAGTATGCCCCGGCTCTCGCGCGTGCCGCCGTGGCGACCGGAGTCGACGGCGTATTCATGGAAACCCACCTCAACCCGAAGGTGGCCAAGAGCGATGCGGCGAATGCGATAAAGTTCTCCGAGGTGGCCGCGCTCTGGAAGAAGCTTCTTGCGATACACAAGGTGGTGAATGATTGAATAGGAAACGGATAGCTTGCGTTTTGGCGCTCCTGGCGGGGTCCGGCGTGTTTGCCGCGTCTCCGATAGCCGGTTTTGGCGCGTTGTCGAATGACAAGGTCCAAGGGGAGCGGCAGGCAGGCGGGTTCAGCGCGGATGTATGGTTTGCGCGGCGCGATAACGCTTCTGCCGAGGCCGCCCGCCTCAGGCACGAGTATACAAAATGCCTGGAGGCTGTGAATGCGCCTGCCGAGAATGTCACCGTGCCGGTGGAAAGCTATCCCGACGGTTCCGTAAAGGCGAGCATATTCGCCGAGAAGGCGCA
The DNA here is from genome assembly GCA_002371755.1 of Verrucomicrobia bacterium UBA3750. Taxonomy (GTDB): domain Bacteria; phylum Verrucomicrobiota; class Kiritimatiellia; order RFP12; family UBA1067; genus UBA1067. The sequence continues at coordinate 29,689 of DFGM01000170.1, forward strand.
GTTCTTCATCGAGAACGGCAAAGTATGGGGCGAGGGCGTGGTGATACGCCAATTCTCCAGGGATGGACAGGTGGAAGCCGAAGTGAAGGCGAGGAATTGCGTGGTCGACCGCATGACGCGCAACGGTTGGGCGGAGGGTCGTTGTTCCGTGACGCACGGCGGCACCATGGTGGAGGGGGATGGCATATACTTCTCTCTGGCCGACGAATATCTGATGATTTCCGAAAACACCCGCATTATCACAACAGACTTGAAACTTGGAGGGCTTAAGCTGTGAGTACGATATTGGCATTGATGTTCGCGCAATCGCTTTTTGGCGCACTTGGGCAGCCGGAAGAGGTGTCTGCGCCGGTTGAGGCGAAAGTCGAGGCACTCGCGCCGGTCGCGCCGGTCGAGGTGGCGTCCGCGCCTGAAGAACCCGCAGGAGAGCCGGTGCCGGCTTCCGTGGCGGAAGTGACGGTGGAAAAAGCCGCGCCCGCGCCCGAAGAACCCGCACCCGCGCCCGTGCCCGAAGAGCCCGCTCCGGCGCCGGCGGCGGATGCGGAGGAGGCGCCTCCGGCCAAGCCTGCGGATGGCGCAGCTGCCGCTCTTCCGCGCAGCGTGAAGATTACGAGCGACCGCACCGATTACGATCGCCGCGAGGGCGTAATCATGTTCGACAGGAATGTATTCGTGGATGACGATGAATACAAGATGCATTCCGACCAGCTCTACGTGTTTCTCGACGGCACGAACGAGCTTAAGAGGATTGTGGCGATTGGCAACGTCTCCATCACGAACGAGACGCGCGTGGGTTCCTGCGCCAAGGCTGCCTACACGAAGAGCGTGGGCAAGGTGGTGATGTATGGCGACGGGGGCGGGAAGAATGCAAAGCTTGCCGACTACGGCAAGCGCAAGAGCCAGGTGGAAGGACGCAAGATCACGTTTTGGATAGATTCCGAACAGGTCGAGGTGGAAGGCAGCACCGTTACGCTGGATGCGGGCGGATTCGGCGGCAAGGACGGCGCCAGGAAACTTCTCGGAAAATAGTCACGCTTGTCAGATGCAGGAGAATGAAGATATAGTGACCCGCGCCATGCGGGAAATGGCCGAAGAAAAGGCAGCCGTGCTTGATAAGGGCGCGGCCGAGCCGGATTTGGTCGCGACAGGGCTTGTCAAGATCTATGGAGACCGCACGGTCGTAAACGGCATGGATGTGGCGTGCTCGTGCGGCGAAGTCGTGGGGCTGCTCGGGCCGAACGGCGCCGGAAAGACTACTACCTTCTATATGGTGGTGGGGCTCGTGAAGCCCGATGGCGGCAAGGTGACGTTCAGGGGCGAGGATATCACCGCGCTCCCCGTCTATCAGCGCGCACGCAAGGGGCTCGGCTATCTCGCGCAGGAGGCGAGCACGTTCCGCAAGCTCTCGGTCTGGGATAATGTGATGGCGATTCTCGAGACTCTTCCGCTCAAATCCAAGGAGCGCAAGGCGAGGGCACAGGCCCTGCTCGAGCCGTTCGATTTGATGAAAGTGGCCAAACAGCCGGCCTATACGCTTTCCGGAGGCGAGAGACGGAAACTGGAAATCGCGCGCGCCCTGGTGCGCGACCCTGCGATATTGATGCTGGATGAACCCTTCGCCGGCGTAGACCCGCTTTCCGTGAACGAAATCCAGGATATCGTCCGCTCCCTGGCCAAGAGGGGGCTCGGAATCATCATAACCGACCATAACGTGCGCGAAACCCTCTCCGTCGTGGACAGGGCCTACATGGTGAGCGACGGCAGGCTTTTGAAGGAAGGTACGCCCGCCACCCTGGTTGCCGATAGCGAAGTGCGCGCGCGTTATCTTGGCGAATCTTTCAGAATGTGACAACAAACCCAAAGAAAGGAGCAAGCAAATGAGCATAGAAGTGACAATGCGCCACAGCGACGTGAGGATAGAGTCGCTAAAGGAATACGCCGAGAAGCGCATGGCCCGTCTCAAGGAGAATTTCCCGAAGGTGACGAAAGTTTCCATCGTGATCGACGTGGACGTGAAGAAGCACATGTACATGGCCGAAGTGGTGGCGAACCGTCTGGGCGAAGTGGCCGTTGGGGCGAAGGAGTTCTCCGAGAGCGCCAAGAGCGTGATCGATACTGCGGCAGCGAGGGCGGAGCGCCAGCTTCTCAGGATGCGCGTGAAGGCGCGCAAGGGCACCGTGCGCAAGCAGCGTGCGGCTTCCGCCAAGAACTGATTGAACCATCCGCAGGGCATCCGCGCCCCGGACAGGGAGAGGTAAAAGCGAAATGGACGCAGAGAGTCCAAACAAAGCGCAGGAGGTGCGCAGCTTCACCGTGGCCGACTTTTTGAAAGCCGGCGCGGCGAAGCTTTCGCTTGAAGTCCTTGCCGGGGCGAATGCTTTGGAGCGGGAGATTGCCGAGCCCATCCTGAACAGGCCGGGCTTGGCGCTCACCGGCTTTTTCGATCACTTCGAGAGGCGCCGCATCCAGTTGATAGGCAATGCGGAGGCAGCTTACCTCTATTCGCTTTCGCCTGAAGAACGGCGCAGGCGCGTGACGGAGTTTCTCGGCAGGAAACCCGCTGCGGTCGTTTTCACGGGCGGCCACCGCCCGGTGCCGGAATGCCTGCCCGTCGCCGGAGAATACGGCGTGCCGATTCTCGGTACGCCCATTGAGACGCGCCCGTTTACGCACGACTCGCTTTTCATCCTCGATAGACTCTCTTCGCCTCGCACGAAGATCTACGGCACGATGATGGAGGTGTGCGGCCTCGGGGTGCTCTTCCAGGGGGCTCCCGGTCTCGGCAAGAGCGAAACCGCACTCGGCCTCATGCGCCGCGGCTACGCCCTCATTGCCGACGACCTCACCTGCATCAGAAAGGATTCTGCCGAAGGAAGGCTTTTCGGTTCCGCCAGCAACGCCACGGCCGGTTTCATGGAAATACGCGGAATCGGCATCATCGACGTGCTGGGCATTTTCGGCGTGGACGCAATCCGCGGCGAGAAATGCCTGGATTTGGTAATCACTTTCAAGCCTCTCGACGAAGTGCGCGACGTGGTGGACCGCATCGGACAAAAACAGCCGCCGAAGGACATCCTCGGCATCAAGGTGCCGAATATCCTGCTGCCGGTTTCTGAAGGACGCGACCTCGTCAACCTCGTCGAGACTGCAGCACAGCAACACAAACTCATTTTGGCCGGAGACGATCCGGCCGCAAACCTTTCCAAGCGTCTGCGTAGCCGCGCCATCGGCGCCGCCGACAAACCAAACATCTAACCAAAAGGAGATGCACAACATGGCCGACGAAAAAATAACAAGGGAGTTCAAGCTCCTCAACAAGTACGGGATGCACGTGCGCCCGGCCGGTCTTTTCGCCAAAACCGCAAGCAGGTTCGACGCGGATGTCGAAGTCGAAAAGGATGGCAACGTGGTGGCCGGCAAGTCCATCATGGCGCTCATGACCCTGGAGGCGACCTGCGGCTCGATTCTTAAAGTCACGGCGACCGGTCCCGAAGCCCAAGAGGTGCTTGATGAACTTGAAGCGCTTGTCGCGCGCAAGTTCGACATCCCGGATGAGCAGTAAGGCGCAGATGGAGGTCATTTCCGGCCTGGCTACAGCTCGCGGTTTTGCCGCGGGTCCGGTCTTCGTGTATCGCGGAGACGGCGATATCCCCGTGCCGGAATACCTGCTGGAGGAGGGTGCGCAAGATGCCGAGATGCAACGCTTGGCCGCATCCATGCTCCAGACCCGCCACTATCTCGAAGATATGATTTCCACCTTGCGCGAACGCACGGGGCGCAAGGATATACGCGTCTTCGAATGCCATCTGATGATTCTCGAAGACCCCTTCCTCATGGGCGAGATTGAGAACTGGATTCGCAAGGGTCGTCTCAACGCCGAAGCCGCCGTGCGCAAGGTCTTTTCGGCTCACCGGGCTCAGTTCGGGAAAATGAACGACTCGTATCTTAAAGAGAGAGTCCACGACCTCGACGACGTCGAAAGACGCCTCTTGAAATCGCTTTCCGGCTCTTCGCAGGAGCCATACATGGAGCTCAAAGCGCCATCTATTGTCGTTGCCGACGATCTTACGCCGTCCGAGACGGTGCAGCTGCCCCAGGAATACGTGCTTGGCTTCGCCACCAATGGCGGCTCCACTACAAGCCATGTCGCTCTGCTTGCCAGAGCCCTTGCCATCCCGGCCGTGACTGGACTTGGAGATGTCACTTCCCGCGTGACGGCAGGCGAAACCATGCTTCTGGACGGCACCAACGGCAACGTGACCATCAATCCCGACGAAGCGAAGGCGAAAGAGTTCGAGCATCTGATGCGCCGCCACAGGCTGCTCACCCGGTCTTGCGCGGCAGGCACGCCTGCCGGAACGCTAAAGGATGGCGGGAACGTGCTCATCTTCGCGAATCTACATCCCGGAATCGCCTTCGAGGCTGCAAAGGATCAGGGGGCGCGAGGCGTGGGGCTCTACAGAAGCGAATATCTATGGCTCAACCACGAGACCGAACCTGGCGAAGAAGAGCAGTACGAGGCTTACAAAAAAGCAGCAAAGTTCGCTTCTTCCCTCGGGCCGGACGCTTCCATCACAATCCGCGTCCTCGATATCGGCGGCGACAAGGTGGTGCGCGGCTTGACCGTGAAGGAGGCGAATCCTTTTCTAGGCAATCGTTCGATACGCTATCTCCTTTCCAACCGCGACGTGTTCTTCACCCAGCTGCGGGCAATCTTGAGGGCGTCCGCCCACGGGAACGTGAAGATAATGTATCCCATGGTCAGTTGCATGGAAGAACTTGACGAGGCGGCGAAGATTCTCTCCGAGGCCAAGGCGTCGCTTGACGCAGAGGGCGCGGCCTACGACCGTGAGATTGAGACGGGAGCCATGATTGAAGTGCCCAGCGCCGCTCTCAATGCCGAGGCGTTCGCAAGGAAAGTCGATTTCTTTTCCATCGGCACGAACGACCTCGTCCAATACACCATGGCTGCCGACCGCGGCAACGACATGGTCGCGCATCTTTACCAGCCTTTCAACCGCGCCATTCTGCGTTTGGTGGAAATGACCGTGGAGGCGGCGAAGAAGCATGGTATTCCCGTGGCTGTTTGCGGCGAATCCGCGGCAGATCCCGTGGCCGGTCCCTACTGGGCGGCCATGGGGGTCGATTGCCTTTCCATGAGCGCGACCTACATGCCGGTGATGGCGACGATTTTTTCACATTTGACGAAATCCGATCTCGAGGAATACGCGAAGCTGCCTTCCTCGCTCCCGGTCGAGGCCACTGCCGCTGAAATCCAGACCGCCTGCAGGGCGTATATCGCCTCTAAAGTCCCCGACTTCGACGAACTCACAGCCTGAGGCTGTCGCATTGCGGTTTGGGCGAAACCCCGCTCCGGCATCTCTCTCGCCGTTTCCGATAGTGTAAACATCCCGTGTGGGACGGAATTACGGACGAAGCCAGTTTATTGCCGGTATGCCGTGGGCTTCCAGATAGGCGTTTGCGGCGCGGAAGTGTCCGCAACCGAAAAATCCGCGATAAGCGGATAGCGGGGAAGGGTGCGGGGCGGCGAGTACACGGTGGCGCGACTTGTCGATTTTCGCGCCTTTTTTCTGCGCGGGTGCGCCCCATAGCATGAAGACGATATTCTCGCGCCGTGCATTGAGCGCGGATACGACGGCATCGGTGAAGCGTTCCCATCCGTGCTTCTGGTGTGAGCCGGGCATATGTTCGGCTACAGTCAGGGTGCTGTTCAGAAGGAGCACCCCTTGGTCTGCCCAGAATGAGAGGTCGCCGGAAGAGTGGTCGATGGAGCAGTCATATTCCTCTTCGAGCTCTTTATATATATTAAGGAGAGAGGGCGGGGGCGGGGTGGGTGCAAGTACCGAAAAGGCGAGCCCGTGCGCCTGGTTCGGCCCGTGGTATGGATCCTGACCGATTATCACCGCCTTCACTCTGTTGAACGGCGTGCGGTTGAACGCCTCGAAGATGAAGCGTCCCGGCGGGTAGCATACGCCCTTTGCGTATTCGGCTTCCACGAATGCGGCGAGTTCCTTAAAGTAGTCGCTTTCCAATTCGGGGGCAAGTTCCCTCTTCCATGAAGCGTCTAGTTCTCCCCAAACGCCCATTCATGCCTCCTTGGCCACATACACATAGACGCGGCGGTTCGTTTTCACGGTGAAACTCTCTGCGCAAGTTTTGTTCAAGGTGGCGCAATACAGATTCTCGAACTTCACGCCCTCGAGCGGCCAGACGAGGCCGGTGGATGCCATCTGCGTTTCGGGATCTGTCGCGAAGATTGATACGGCAGAGCCTTCCCGGGTCTGGAAGTCCATCGCATCGTCGACCGGCGTAAAAGTGCCGTAGGGGGTTTCGATTCTAGCACCCGCTTCCAAGGCGCGGAAGATATTGCCGAGCGAGTGGTCTTCGCGCCTGCCGCAGGCGCCATGCACGACCATGTTCGCGTCCCAGCCGCGTTCGCGGCAGGCTGTGAAGGCTTTGGAAAGGTCGTTGTCCTCTTGGGAAGGGACTTTGCAAAGCCTTTCGCCTAGTCTGGCGGCGGATTCGCTCGAGATGGAGTCGCAATCGCCGATGACGAGGTCCGGGGCGACGGGTATTTCCGCGAGGAAACGGTCTGCCGCTCCGTCGCAAACTACGATATGAGCGGCAGAGAACGCCGCCACGCGCAGAGTGCGGGTGTCCCATTCGCCGTTTGCGACGATAACCGTGGCGCGCTCGTCGGGTTTCACACTCTGTTCCTTTCGCCTGCGAGAATGCCGCGGGAATGTGCGTGGCAGATTGCGAGTGCAAGGGCATCGGCCGCATCGTTCTGGGGCGGCTTTTCGAGGTTGAGAAGGGTCTTGATCATGCGCTGGATCTGCTGCTTCCCTGCAAGACCATTGCCGCAGACGGACATCTTGACGCGCCTCGGTTCGTATTCGTATATCGGCCTTCCCGCCTCGGTCGCCGCCACGATTACCGCGCCTCGCGCTTCCCCGAGAAGAAGCATCGTATTTGCGTTCTTGGCGTAGATTACCTTCTCTATGCTCACTTCGTCGGGCGCCCACTTCTCGACGAGTTCGGCAATCTTGAGGTGGATGTTGCGGATGCATTCGGATGTGGCAAGACCCTGGGCGTTGGGGATATTGCCCCACTCGAGAGCGCGATAACGGCTTCCCGCCACTTCCATCACCCCGTATCCGGTGGATCTGAGAGAGGTATCTACGCCAAGTATGATCATTTCGCCACCAGCCCCGCCGCCAGCACCGCAATCACGAGGACGGGTATCGCCACGGCCATATGGAAGCGCAGGAAACGAGGCAGTTTGAAGCCGTCTCCCGCGTTCGCTTCTGCGAGGAACTTCATCCACCCCCAGCCGAAGGGAGATGCGACGAATATGGATTGCAAGAGCGCACCAATGGGCAGCCAAAGCTGGCTTACCGCGAAATCCTCGATGTCTAGGACGCCGTCGAACAGTACGCACGGCACCGACGCGAGAGCCACTGCCGCGCCCACGCAAACGGCGACGGGCCGGCGGGGATCCTTCTTCATGCGCCTTGTGCGCACTTCATCCCGCATCCCGCCTATCAGGCACTCGAATACGGCGATAATCGTCGTCAGCGCGGCGAAGTCGAGAAAGAGGAAGAAGCAAAAGCCCCAGAACCTTCCGCCGTCCATCCGCGCGAACACTTCTGGAAGGACTGCGAATATGAGACCCGGCCCGCAGGAGGGTTCCACGCCGCACGAATAGCATGCCGGGAATATGACAAGCCCGGAAAGAAGTGCGACGACGGTATCGATGGCGATTATCCAGGCCGATTCTTTTGCAAGAGAGTTTTTCTTGCCGATGTAGCTTCCGAAGATGGTCATGCAGCCGATGCCGAGGGAGAGGGTGAAGAACGCCTGGCCCATTGCTTCCATCATGGCCCGCCACGGGTGGGCGAAGAACCTGGCCCAATCCGGGTATAGATAGAACTTTACGCCTTCGGCGGCTCCCGGAAGCGAGAGCGCCTTCGCTGCAAGAAACACGAGAAGCGCGAGGAGCGAGACCATAAGGGCTTTCGTCACCCTTTCCACGCCTTTGGCGACGCCCGCGAAACATACCGCGGTTGCCGCAAGAACGGAGAAGAGCATCCAACCCATGCAGAGGGGCTTGTCGGCGAGAAGGGCGGCGAAAGCGCCGTGCGCATCGCCAGGGGTGGCCACGTGCGTGCCGGCGAGATAGCCGAAGGCGTATTTGGCGAGCCAGCCTGCGACGTCGGTGTAGTAGATCATCAGCACGAAGTTCCCGGCGAATATAACGGTGCCAGCTGCGCGCCAGAAGCCTTTCACGCCGGGGCGGGAGAGCTTCGCAAGCGCTCTTCCGATGCCGCGTTTCGACCCGCGCCCCACGGCAAGCTCCGCCGCAAGAAGCGGAAAGCCGAGAATGGCGAGGAAGAAAAGGTAGACGGCTACAAACGCGGCTCCCCCGTTCTGCCCCACGACGAAAGGGAAACGCCAGACGTTCCCGAGTCCCACCGCGCATCCGGCGGCGACCATCAGAAAACCGAATCTGCCGGAAAGCTTTTCTCTCATCTTCAGCGCCTCAGAAGTTTATACCCCCAGAAGCCGATGTGCTCCTTGAGGAAGGTGTTGTTGCGATCGAGCGCACCGGAGGAGGGTGCAAAATGTTTCGGCTCCCACGGCAGCGCTATCGCGCAATGCGCCTCCCAGTCGCAAGGCGCGGGAATCGCCTCCAGCGCGGGAGCGTAGCGCGAGAACATGAGGAGAGACCTTCTCATATGCCATGCGCTTGTCACGAGAAGGATGCGGAACTTCTCCTTCCCTTTGAAGCGTTCCTTGAGCGCGCGCTCGGTGAAAATGGCGTTCTCTTCCGTGTTGCGCGAATCGTTCTCGATGATGATTGCACTATCGGGGATGCCGAAGTCGCGCATCAGGGGAAGTGTGCTTTCCATTTCGCCTATGCCGGTTGCAAGCACGATTGGCGCTTTCCCGGCCCTGAAGAGGCGCGCCGCGTGCCAGACGCGGTCTGCAGGCATCGACATCTCGGCGTAGACGAGCGAGTTGGTGTTTGCCGCCATGCCGCCTCCAAGGATGACGATTGCATCCGCTTCCGGGCTTTCCTCCGCCGCCGCGGGAGGAAACTCCTTTTCCAGCGGCAGCCCGAAGATGGCTATCGAGACGGGGAGCGAGAATACGAGCAGCCACGCAAACGCGGCCACCCCGAAGCCAAGCGCCCATATGCGCCGTCCCTTCGCCATGAAGACGATGGATGCCGCCATCAAGATGAGCGTGAACGATACGGGATTGGCGAAAAGGAAGACCAGCTTGTTGAGGTAGTACACGTTCCGCCTCCTTCGGGTTTAGACTCTCGCAAGAGCCGATGCGATGCCGGTGTAGGTGGCGGGCGTGAGCTTTTTGAGCCGCGCCTTGTCCTTTTCGGGCAGGGGGAGGTTTTCGATGAAGTCCCGCATGATTTCCGCCGTTACGCGCCTGCCGCGCGTCAATTCCTTGAGCCTTTCGTATGGATGGTCCATGCCAACCTTGCGCATGACGGTCTGGATAGGTTCCGCGAGGACTTCCCAGTTGGAATCGAGGTCTGCGGCAAGACGCGCCTCGTTGAGCTCGAGCTTGCCGAGTCCCTTGAGGGTGGAACGGATTGCCACGAGCGCGTATGCGAAGCCGACGCCCATGTTGCGGAGCGTGGTGGAGTCGGTCAGGTCGCGCTGCATACGCGAAATCGGAAGCTTGCGTGCCATGTAGCCCAGCACTGCGTTGGCGAGCCCGAGGTTGCCTTCGGAGTTTTCGAAGTCGATTGGGTTTACCTTGTGCGGCATCGTGGAGGAGCCGACTTCGCCTTTCACGGTGCGCTGCTTGAAGTAGCCCATGGAGACGTACATCCATACATCGCGGTCGAAGTCCAGGAGCACGGAGTTCCAGCGCTGGATGGCGTCGAAGAGTTCCGCGATGCCGTCGTGCGATTCGATCTGCGTGGTGAGCCTGTTCTGCCTGAGGCCGAGGGATTCGATCAGGCGGGAGGAAAGCTTCTCCCAGTCGACTTCCGGATAGGCGCTCATGTGGGCGTTGAAGTTGCCGACGGCGCCGTTCATCTTGGCCGGCATCACGAGGCGGTCTATTTCCGCGGCCTGCCTTTCGAGGCGCGCGGCCACTACGGCGAGTTCTTTGCCGACGGTCGTGGGAGACGCGGGCTGGCCGTGCGTGTGGGCGAGCATGGGGACTTCCGCCCAATCCGCAGCCATGGCGCGTATCTTCGCCGTCGCTTCGTCCATCGCTTTCCTGAGCACGGTTTTTCCGTCGCGAAGCATGAGCGCGTGGGACATGTTGTTGATATCCTCGCTCGTGCAGGCGAAGTGTATGAACTCGCTGCGCTTTTCGAGCCCTGTGCCTGCCACCTTCTCCTTGAGGAAGTATTCCACGGCCTTGACATCGTGGTTGGTGGTGCGCTCGATTTCCTTAACCCGCGCCGCATCCGCCAGGCTGAAGTCTTTCGCTATCGATTCGAGGAGCGCCTTCTCGCCGTCATCGAGGGCGGGGCATTCCGCAATTGCCTCTTCCGCGCAGAGCGCTTTGAGCCAGGCGCACTCCACTTTTACGCGCCGCTTCACCAAGCCGTATTCCGAGAATATTTCGCGGAACTCTTCGCACTTGCCCGCATACCTGCCGTCTATTGGCGAAATCGCCGTCAATGTTTCGAGCTGCATATCTTTCCCTTTCCTTTTTATGCTTTCGCGGGTTCGAGTTTGGCGTGGAACTCCTTCACGCCGACATGATGCCATGCGTCAAGAACGGCACTCTTGCCGTCCGAAAGCGCGAGTTTCGAAATACGTTTCTTCTCCCAGGCCGAATCGTCCACGCTTTTGATGTCGTCCATCTTGTAGCGTTTGCCCGCGAAGGTGAAGCCGTCGTCATCGAACGCAAAGTCGAGGCGCGATACGGCGAAGAGATGCGCGCCAACGATGATGGATGCGAGAAACGCGAGCATCATGAACTGCTTCTGGCGCGGTATGGCGTTGGCGTAGACCTTCTGTGCGGCGGCCTCGTCAGGCGCGTCGCTCTTTTCAATCATCCTGTAGAGCTCGGCAGGAGACATGGAAGGATATTTCACATAGCCGTCATAGCCGAACCAGCAGCCGAGCGCGGCCATCAGCACGGCCACGAAAAGGTGGCGCATGAAAAACTCTTTGTTGAGCTTGAGCTTCATTTTTTTCTTCTCCTTGTTTCAGGGACGTGGATTGTCCGTCGGCTTCTCAGTTGGCGTTCCGCAGTGCAAGATGGCTCCGGGGGCCGTATTTGCCACCGTTCCTTCCGCCCTCAGCGTTCCACGCTTGCGGGCCGCTCGTTTATGTAGCCTGCCGCCCCCGACGTCTTTTCAGGATACTTCACCTCGATCCCTTTGGCGGCGATTGCCATCCTGAGATTGGTCTGAGCCACTTTCATCGAGTCGTACTTGAGGCGGACGGACTTCGCGGCGAAGTCGAACTTGACGGATGACTTATCCACACCCTCGTATTTGCCGAGCGCGGCAAGGACGTCCGCCTTTGCGTTTTCCGTGAGGCCGGGTGTTTCGATGACCGTTTCGCACCAATATTCCCTGCGGCAGCCCGCGAGGGCGGCAAGGGCGAGGATGGCGGCGAAAGTCGTGGCGGTTGTCGTTTTCATGCGCAGTCTACTTGAATGTGGTGGGGTCGTTGTCCGGCCCGAAGGGGGAGAGGTCGCGGAGCATCTTTATGACAGGCGGCATCTCTGCGAGCACGTAGTCAATATCCTCCATCGTGTTGTAGCGCGAAAGGGAGAAGCGGACCGAACCGTGCACGGCGGTGAAGGGGACGCCCATGGCGCGTATCACGTGGCTCGGCTCCAAAGAACCCGAAGCGCACGCCGACCCCGTGGAGACGCAAATGCCGAGGTCGGAAAGATGATAGGCAATCGCCTCTCCTTCTATATACTTGAAGCTGAGGTTGAGCGTGTTGGAGAGCCTGTGCTCCCTGTCGCCGTTGACGAGAGTGTCGGGGCAGGCGGCCATGAGGCCGGCCTCCAGTTTGTCGCGCATCGCCGCCAGGCGCACCGTTTCCGCGGCCATGCCTTCGCGCGCAAGCCTGCAAGCTTCAGCAAGCGCCATTATGTAGGGCACGTTCTCGGTTCCCGCCCTGCGACCTGATTCCTGATGGCCGCCAAGCATGAAGGGGCGCGTCTTCGTCCCCTTGCGTACATAGAGGATGCCGATTCCCTTGGGCGCGTGAAACTTGTGGCCGGACATCGCAAGCATGTCGACAGGCGTCTTCTGCACATCGACAGGGAGCTTGCCTGCCACTTGGACGGCGTCTGTATGGAAGATGGCGCCATGCTCCTTGCAAATCGCCGCCACTTCGTCGACCGGGAAGATGGTGCCCGTCTCGTTGTTGGCCCACATCACGCTCACGAGCGCCTTCTTCGCGCCGGAGAGAGCTTCCTTGAGAGCGTCGAGATCGAGGCGGCCGAGATTGTCCACGCCGATCGTTCGCACATCGTGGCCTTCCGCCTTGAGCCTGCGAACGCACTGGAGGACGGCAGGATGTTCCACGGCAGTCGTTATGATGCGCAAATCCTTGCCGTGGAAAGAGGCGGTTCCGCGCAACGCGGTATTGTCGCTTTCCGTGGCGCAACTGGTGAATATGATTTCTTCGGGACTTGCGTTGATGAATCTCGCCACCTCCTCGCGCGCCTTTGCCACATCGCGCGAGACCGCCCCGCCGAATACGTGCATCGAGCTTGGATTGCCGTACTTCTCGCCGAAATACGGCAGCATCGCCTGCACCGCTTCATCGGCGACGCGGGTCGTGGCGTTGTTGTCGAGATATATGGTCTTAGCTGTTTGCACTGTCATCTCACACCTTCTTCATTTGCGGAAAGAGCACCACATCGCGTATGCCCTCGCAGCCGGTAAGGAGCATGACGAGCCTGTCCACTCCGAAGCCGAGGCCGCCCGTCGGGGGCATGCCGCATTCGAGGGCGCTGATGAAATCTTCGTCCACCTTCTCGGTGTCTTCTCCGGCCTGTGTCTCGAGCGCCTTGCGCTGTTCGATTGGGTTGTTCTGCTCGGTGTAGCCCGGGCAAAGCTCTCGTCCCGCGACCACGAACTCAAAGACGTCCACGAGCGAAGGATCATCCTCGCAGGCCTTTGCGAGCGGCACGAACTCGTGCGGCAGGCGCGTGACGAACGTGGGCTGGCGCAGATTGCGCTCGATGAGCTTGTCGTAGATTTCGTGCGTGAGCATCAGCGTGTCGTTCACACCGTCCAGCTCGAGGTTGGTATCCGTCTCGGCGCCTTTCGCCTTGGCCTTCGCGAGCTGCGTCTCGAAGGGGAGCGAGAACCAGTCTTCGCCCATAAGTTCCTTCACGAGGTCGTTGTAGCTCACGCGCCTGTAGGGCGGGTTGAAGTCGATAAGCTCCTTGTCATCGCCGTATTCAATCACGCGCTTGCCGACCACGGTGTCGCAAAGATGCGGCAGCAGGCCTTCCATGATTGCCTCCATGTTCGTCCTGTCGCCATAGGCTTCATAGATTTCGCAGACGGTGAACTCCGGGTTGTGGCTGCGGTCTATGCCTTCGTTGCGGAAGTCCTTGCCCATTTCGAAGACTTTGTTCATGCCGCCCACGAGGAGGCGCTTGAGGTAGAGTTCCGGGGCGATTCTGAGCACCATCTTCTGGTCGAGCGCGTTGAACTTCGTCTCGAACGGCTTTGCGGCCGCTCCGCCGGCCTGCGACTGGAGGATGGGCGTCTCCACCTCGCTGAAGCCGAGCCCCCAGAGGTACTTGCGGATTTCCATGAGGATGCGCGAACGCATGAAGAACCTCTCGCGGCTCTCGTCGTTCGTCATAAGATCCACATAGCGTCTCCTGTAGCGCTCTTCCTGGTCGGCAAGGCCGTGGAACTTCTCCGGCGGCTGCTCCAGAGCCTTGGCGAGCATCGTCCATTCTTTGACGATGAGGCTCTTTTCACCCTTTTGCGTGGTGAAGAGCGAGCCTTCCGCGCCGATGATATCGCCGAGGTTGAGCTGTTTGAAAGCCGCGAAGGCGGTTTCGGAAAGCTCGTCGCGTTTGAAGATGAGCTGGAAGCGGTCTGTGCCGTCGTTCATGGTGCAGAAGTTCATCTTGCCCATGCGGCGTATGGTCATGAGCCTTCCGGCGATGCGCGCGGCCGCGCCCTCGCTGAAGGTCTCGCGCACCTTTTTTAGGTCGTCGTGCGGGTATTTGCGGCCATAGGGCTCGTAGCCCATTTCCTTGAGCGCCTTCATGCTCTGGAGGCGCTGTTCGCGATATTCGTTGTTCTCTAGTGCCATAGACGAATATTATAGCATATTTCCGCCCCCCGTGGCGCGGGAAAATCGCCAGCTTCGCCCAAGCGGCCGAGGGCGCGGCAAGGCGGATGGCGCTATAGGTTTTGCCTTTGGCCGCAGCAAGTTTTTTCCGATTTTCGCTTTACCGCGGCAAATGCTATAATTTCCGCCGTCGACAACCAAAGGAAGGAACAACGGCAATGAGCAACAAAAACTACCACATAGAGACGCTGGCTGTGCATGCAGGACAGAATCCGGGAGGAGACCCTGTGACGCTTGCGACTTCAGTGCCCGTCTATCGCACGACGGCATACAATTTCCGCGATTCCAGGCACGGGGCGAATCTCTTCGCGCTGAAGGAATTGGGCAACATATACTCGCGTCTTTCAAACCCCACGAACGACGCGCTCGCGGCGCGCCTTGCGGCGCTCGAAGGCGGCGCCGCGGCCCAGATTCTCTCGTCGGGCACGGCGGCAATCTACTTTACGCTCACAAACATAGCCCGTGCGGGCGACGAGATTGTCGCGCCCACCAATGTCTATGGAGGCACGTTTGCGCAATTCAACGCGATATTGCCCAATGTAGGCATAAAGGTGCGCTGGACCGGCGTGAACGATTTCGAGGCTGTCGAGGACGCGATAAACGAGAAGACTAGGCTTCTTTTTGTCGAAACCGTCGGCAACCCCGCTCTTGACATTGCGGACATCGAAGGCTATGCCGCAATCGCGCACCGCCACGGTCTGCCGCTCGTAGTGGATGCCACATTCACGCCGCCGCCGCTCCTCAGGGCGTTCGACCATGGAGCGGACTTCGTCATACACTCGCTCTCCAAGTGGATTGGCGGGCACGGCACGGGCATTGGCGGGGTGGTGGTCGAGAAAGGCGGCTTCGACTGGTCCGATCCGAAGTTTGCGCTCTACAACGAGCCGGACGCGGGCTATCACGGCTTGAGGTTCGGCAAAGACCTGCCCGACCCTCTAAAGCAAATCGCGTTCACCATCCGCCTGCTGACGGTCGGGATCCGCAACCAGGGGCCTTGCCTCGCGCCGGATGCGGCGTGGCTCTTCCTCCAGAGCATTGAATCGCTCCCGTTGCGTGTGGCGCGCCATTCGGAGAACGCTCTTGCTGTCGCAAGACACCTCCAGAACCATCCGCATGTCGCATGGGTGAAGTATCCGTCGCT
The DNA here is from genome assembly GCA_002371755.1 of Verrucomicrobia bacterium UBA3750. GTDB lineage: Bacteria > Verrucomicrobiota > Kiritimatiellia > RFP12 > UBA1067 > UBA1067. The sequence goes on from DFGM01000170.1 coordinate 45,187, forward strand.
GACGCAGCCGGAACTGGCGGCGAAGTACCTGCCCGACGGCGCCGGTGGAGTCGTGGTGTTCGGCGTGAAAGGCGGCGCCGAAGCGGCGCGCAAGGTCGCCGATGCGGCGAACGGCGACATCTTCTCCATTGTCGCCAACGTCGGCGACGCGAAGAGTCTCATCATACACCCTGCGTCGACCACCCACTCGCAGCTCTCGGAAGAGGAACTGCGCGCCGGCGGCCTCGCCCCGGAACTTGTCCGCCTCTCCATCGGCCTTGAGCACATCGACGACATCATCGCGGAACTCGATCGCGCCCTGGAAGCAATCTAACCCCCCCGGCCCGCCCGGGAACCCGGGCGGGCCACTTTACGGAAACCAAGAAAGGAACAAAACAATGACCAACAAACTGTTTGCGCTCGCAACCCTGACTGCTGCCGCCACCGCCCTCCATGCGGCAGTGCCTCTCAACAACCTCCAAGGCGCTGGAGGCATTGCATTCAACCCGCTCGCCTACACTGCCGGCCTTCCATGGGAATACGGCGGAACGACCAACCTCAACGGCATAGTCTCCGCTCCGCAATTCGGCGCGTGGTATGTCAACCTGAACGATGCGGACATAAACTGGTATGCAGGCTCCGCCGCGATAACGTTCTTCGACAGGCTTGAAGTCTCGTACGGCTACGGCTACATAAATGCCCGCAAGTATGGCGACAAGTCTATCGAAACGCACAATGTCGGCGCGAAACTGCGCGTCCTCGATGAAAACGCGTTCGACCAGCCGTGGATACCCGCCGTCGCCGTCGGCGGTATCTACAAGCATACCGACTCGAAGACCGTCGATGCGCTCGGTCTCGACAACTATGGCTTTGACGCCTACGTTGTCGCCACGAAGCTCATTACGCAAACTCCCGTGCCGGTGCTCGTGTCGGGCGGTGTTCTCTACACGGACGAAGTCGTGAACGGCGTTGTCGGCCACAACGACTACGACACGGTGGTCTTCGGCAATGTAGACGTGCTTCCGGCGGAGAATGTCGCGATTGGTCTAGAGTACAAGCAGGGTGCGCGTGTCGGCGACGGCATCCGCAACCACGACTACTACGACGGCCATGTCGCGTGGTTCGTCACGAAGAAGCTCACGCTCGTCGCGGCGTTCGCGGAAACCGGCGACAAGGACAAGTTCTACCGTCGCGGTTCGGCCAAGAACCTCGGCGTCGGCTCGGGGCTTGTGCTCTCTGTCCAGTATCAGTTCTGAAACATCAAGAAAGTTCTGAAACATCAAGAAAGGAGATACAGAATGACAGGCATACTCTCAAGAGTCGGCGGCACGCCACTCGTCGAAATCTCGCCAAAGCTCAACAAGGGTGGAGCGAGGGTGCTCGCGAAAGTCGAGTTCTTCAATCCAGGGGGCAGCGTGAAAGACCGCATTGCGCTCGCGATGGTCGAGGCGGCCGAAAGGGACGGCACACTCAAACCCGGCGCGACGATTATCGAGCCGACGAGCGGCAACACCGGCGTAGGTCTCGCCCTCGTGAGCGCGGTAAAAGGCTACCACCTCATCCTTACCATGCCCGAGACGATGAGTATCGAACGGCGCAAACTCGCCGCCGCGTATGGAGCGGAAATCGTCCTCACGCCCGGCGCGGCAGGGATGAAAGGCGCGATCGCCAAGGCGAACGAACTGCGCGACGCAACGCCCGGCGCGGTGATTCTGCAGCAGTTCGAGAACCCGGCCAACCCCGACTTCCACTATCGCACTACCGGCCCGGAAGTGTGGGAGGGAACGAACGGCGAGGTTGCGGCGTTCGTCGCGGGCGTCGGCACAGGCGGCACGATTACAGGCACGGGGCGCTATCTCAAGGAGAAGAACCCCGCCGTGAAACTGTTCGCCGTCGAGCCCGATACATCGCCTGTGCTCTCCGGCGGACAGCCCGGTCCGCACAAGATACAGGGCATCGGCGCGGGGTTCATTCCGAAAGTCCTCGACACGTCGCTTCTTACGGAAGTCGTCAAAGCGTCGGCGGATGACGCCGGCGCGACGGCTCGCGCCGCCGCCGCCAAGGAAGGACTGCTCGTCGGCATATCGTCCGGCGCGGCGCTCTGGGCGGCGCTGGAACTGTCGAAGAGACAGGAATTCGCCGGCAAGACCATTGTCGCGCTTCTGCCCGACACGGGCGAGCGGTATTTGTCGACTTGGCTGTTTGAATAGCATGGCGCTGCAGACCCTGACGTGAAAAAGCCGTACAATACCACGCCATGACCCTTCAGCAGCTTAGATATGCGGACGCTGTCGCCGCCTGCGGCTCGGTGAGCAAGGCGGCACAGCGCGTTTTTGTCACCCAGCCGGCTTTGACAGAGTCGATACGCGCCCTCGAGGAGGAACTGCGCATCGCGATTTTCTCGCGTTCCAACAGAGGCATAACGGTGACTCGCGAGGGCGAGGAGTTCCTCGCCTCGGCCAGACAGATACTCGACGACGCGGCGAGGATATCCGAAAAGTACACCGGCGTGTCGGTGCGCAAGCCTCAATTTTCGGTTTCGTGCCAGCACTATGCGTTCGCGGTGGAAGCATTCATGGAGGTTGTGCGGGAGAACGGCGCGGCGTCGTACGACTTCACCTTGCGCGAGACAGTGACGAGCGAAATCATAGACGATGTCGCGCGGCACCGCAGCGAGATAGGAATACTTTATCTTTCGCGGCGCAATGAAAGGGCGCTGTCGAAGATATTGAAGAACAACGAACTTGTCTTCGAGGAACTGTATTGCGCGAAGCCGCACGTCTTCCTGTGCGCCAGCCATCCTCTCGCCAGGAAGAAAGGTCCGCTCAAGCAGCAGGAGCTGGACGGATACCCGTACCTGACTTACGAACAGGGGGTGGAGAACGCGCTCTACTTCGCCGAAGAAGTGATGCCCGCCATAGACCGCAAGAAAAACATCCGCGTGCGAGACCGCGGCACCATGACAAAACTCATGAAAGGCCTAGACGGATTCACAATATCGTCCGGCGCGAACAGCAAAATGTATTCGAGCGACATAATAGCGAAGCCGCTGGCGCTCGACGAGACCATTCGCGTAGGGCTGGTGCGGCGTTCCGGCATACCGCTTTCGCGCGAGGGGGCGGCGTTTTGCGACGCCGTGCGCAGGCGTTGCAACGGCGCCGGTCTTTCGCCGGGCTGCGGGTAGTATTTGCAGTTGTGCGGTAAAATATGTTAAAATATACGGCGCTTGAGGAGACTAGACATGGCAGATAAAATCAGTTTCGAGGCGCCGAGAGGCATGAGGGATTTCTATCCCGAAGACATGGTCTGGCGCAACAAAGTGTTCGATGCGTTCCGCGCGGCGGGCGAATCGTACGGCTTCGTGCCGTACGATGCCTGCGTCGTCGAAAGCTACGAGCTTCTCGCGCGCAAGGCCGGCGAGGAAGTAGGCGAACAGATTTACCATTTTTTCGACAAGTCCGACAGGCATCTGGCGCTGAGAGCCGAGATGACGCCGACACTCGCGCGCATGGTCGCGCAGAGGCAGAAGGAGCTGGCGTTTCCGCTCAAGTGGACGACGATCGCGC
>DFGM01000061.1:0-9462 GCA_002371755.1 Verrucomicrobia bacterium UBA3750
TGCCCGCCCTACCACCGGGGCGGCACCGATACGACGCGGCGGGCAGGGTCTGACCGCCCTACCGCCGGGTCGGCAAGGAAGTCGTCAAGCGTCATACCAGATATGAAGTCCTCGACAAAACGCATCGCCATTACGACATGCCCTATGAATGCAGAAACATCGCGCTTGCTCATATCGCGACCCTTTCCGCCAATATATATTTGCCGATATACGGGCTAAGACCGCGTTCCGACGCCACATCAACATTGCGCGAAAGTACACTCTGCATATCGTCTTTCATGTGAACCACATCAAGAAGAGATGCATCGCGAGCAAAGTTCACGAGAAAGTCCACGTCGCTGTCGGGGCGCTCTTCTTTGCGGGCGCACGAACCGAAAACCCAAAGCTTTTCGGCCTTGTGCTTTCTCGCGATAGCGTATATCTCGTCGCGTTTCGCGCGTATCTCGTCAAGCATGCACATGTCTTTTACGACTCGTATTATACCAAATCGCCGTTCCTACCGTCAACTGCGGATTTTGCGGAAAAGGGAGTGAGGAATTAGGAGTTGGTAGGGCGAGGCGTCCCGCCGAGCCAGGGCGGCTCGCCCGGAGGGCTCGCCCCACCTTTGGGAAGGTTAGCGAGCGGGGAGTGGAATCACGGTGCTACGACAGGAGGGCATCGAGATCGGAGACGGTAAGGCGCTCCATTACGGCGGCATCCGTGGTGGTGACAGTTGCCGCGATGACGGCCTGCTTGCGGCGCTGGAGGTCGAGCACCTTCTCCTCGATCGTATGGGAAGCTATCATCTTGACCACATAGACATTCTTCGTCTGGCCGATACGGTGGGCACGATCCGTAGCCTGGTCTTCCACGGCGGGATTCCACCACGGATCGTAGTGGACAACCATATCGGCGCCAGTGAGATTGAGTCCCGTGCCGCCCGCCAGGAGCGATATGAGGAACACCGGTATGTCGCGCTCGCGGTTGAAACGGTTGCATTCGCCGAGACGGTCTTTCGTCGCGCCATCCAGATAGCAGAACTTCATGCCTTTCGCCTGGAGTGTGGCCGCGATAAGCTGCAGCATCTTTACGAACTGCGAGAATACGAGTATCCTGTGGCCGCCTGCGACAGCATCCTCCAGCTGTTCCGCGAAAGCGTCGATCTTGCCCTTCGAAGCGACCTGCCGCAGTTTCATGAGGCGCGAGAGAATCTCGAACTTCGAGCGGCTGAACCCCTTCTCCTTCACCATGTCCCCGACCTCGCGGCGGGTGGCTTCCCTGAGCGTATCGTATTCGCGGCGAGACTCGTCGTCCATAGGACAATACGACACCTTTACAATCTTATCCGGCAGATCCTTTGCCACCGACTTCTTGAGGCGGCGCAGAATAAACGGGTGGAGTTTGCGCTTAAGGCGCTCGAGGGCCATATCCCCTTCCGTGCCGCCATCTGCGACAGGCATCTCGTAGGAAAGTTTGAACGATTCATAGTCGCCGAGATAGCCCGGCATGAGGAAGTCGAAAATCGACCACACGTCGCTCACCGAGTTTTCGACCGGCGTGCCGGTGAGGGCGAGACGGTGACGGGAAGAGAGCATCTTAACGGCGCGGGCGTTGCGCGTCTGACGGTTCTTCACATGCTGCGCTTCGTCAATCACCACCACATCAAACTCGCGCCCCATATAGACTTCCTCGAAGTCCCGCTGGAGAAGCGCGTAGGAAGTAATGACGAGACGCGAAGAATCGATAAGAGGATAAAGCCGGGCGCGGTCCGGGCCGGAAATGACAAGCACGGAGACATCAGGCACGAACTTCTTCGCCTCCGCCTCCCAGTTTCTGACGAGCGATGTCGGGCAGACGATAAGGGACGGGAGGCCCGATCTAGGCATGGATAGCCACGTAAGGGTCTGCAACGTCTTGCCAAGGCCCATTTCGTCGGCCAAGAGTCCCGAAAGGCCGGCATTCTCAAGGAATCGCATCCAATATACGCCATGCTTCTGGTAAGGGCGCAGCACCTTGTCGAGGGCGCCGAGTGCCACCGGCTCGAACTTCGCATCTCCATTCTCGCGTCCGAGCTCAAGGGCCAATTCGCGCCAATCGCCGGCCGCCGTATCGTCAAGGTCTACATCCAGCGAATCGAGGGAAGATTTGACGTAGGGGGCATGAACGCCCTTGACGCGGAACCAGCCTGGAGCCGCCCCGCCCTGCGTGGCCGCACAGTCGGAAAACACGCCATGCATCGTCTCTATTGCGGCGGTATCGACCAGTACGACGGCGCCATCCCGCATCAAAAAACCGTCTCCGCGATTCATGGCGGCCTGTATCTCGACAGGCGAAACGCGGAAAGGCTTGATATTCTCGCCGAAAGCGTCGAAGTCGTACTTGACGTCGAAGGCGCCGCCCGGAGCATCCTTCACGGTGACGGCGGGAACGACGCACGGCATGGAATCCATAAGTTTGCCGAGACGTTCCGAGAGATCGAACACCCAGCCCTGGCGGCGCAACGCAGGCATGCCAGAGCCCAAGAAGTTGAGCACCTTGTGCGGGTCGGTCAGATAGAACTTGAGATCGCCTTCCTTGTAGCCCGGCTGGAAGCCCCACTTCTCGACTTCCTTTACCGCCTCCTTTTCGGCCGAAAGCGAACGAGTGCGGCGCACGGTAGGGTCGTCCTTGTCTTCCAGCCACACGGTTCTGGCGCTTTGCGGAGCGCAGGCCGGGATTTCGATTTCGCCGTATCGAGCATCGATTTCAATGGAAAGCGAGGCGCGGGACCCGGAGAGGAACGCCGCCATTTTCGGCTTCATCGGGATTTCGATACAGTCTTCATCGTCCTCCCCGTCCTGAGCCTCCCCGTCCGCTTGGCCGTCAGCGCGATGCGCCGGCTCTTCCACGTCATCCATTTCCTCCACCATGAGCGCGATGCCCAATGCGACCACATGCGGGCAGATTTGGCCATACTGCGCATTCGTGCGGCACGGGCACTTCGACTTTACGCGCCCCTCCTTCTGCAGGACGACGCTTGTCGGCATCTCCCAGCCGCCGGGTTGCGCGATTTTGCCGCGCACCTCCAGCGTATCGTCATCGTATTCGACGTGCGTGACGTCACCCGAATTGACGATGGCAAGCGCCTGGTTGAACACCTCCGCGCCGCCCCAGCCGATAAGCTCTTCCTTGGTTATGCCGCTTTTCGGCTTCATCCGACCACCCTCTCGCCGACGAGAATCTGCGGGCGCGCCGCCGTTATCCTGAGGAGCACGCTCTCGCCAAGCGCAGGCGCCTTTTCGCCTTCCTTCCTATCCCACACCACGATACGGTTGCCGCCGTCCCTGCCGCTCCATCTGTCGGGATTGCGTTTGGAAGGTCCTTCGCACAAAACTTCGCGCACGGTGCCGACCAGACGCTCGTTGCGGGTCTGTCCTCGCCGCTCCTGGTCTGCCAAAAGCACCTGGTCGCGCCGCTCCTTCTCCTCTGTCGGCACATCATCGGGAAGAAGAGCGGAACGCGTCCCGGGGCGCGGCGAATACTTGAAGACGAAGGAATTGTCGAACCCGGCCTCGTCCATGAGAGAACGCGTCTCCTCGAAGTCGGCCTCCGTTTCGCCGGGATATCCCACGATGACATCGGTGGTAAGCGCGAACTCGCCATCCATCTCCCTGAGGCGTTTGGCGGCTTCGAGATACTCTTGACGCGTATAATGGCGGCCCATCTCCTTCAATATCCTGTCGCTGCCGGATTGCACCGGCAGGTGGAGGTGGCGGCAAACCTTGGGGCAGTCGCGATACACCGCCAGAAGTTCCTCCGTGCAACCCTTCGGATGGGCGGAAGTGAAACGCACGCGCTCGATGCCGTCTATAGCGCAAATGGCGCGAAGGAGACGCGGGAACTCCTCGTTGCACCCGGCGGGATTATCGTCGCACGGCGTGAAAGCGCTGTTCCGTATGCCGTATCTGAGGACGCTCTGCCCCAACAGCGTGACTTCCTTTACGCCATTCGCGGCGAGCGCTTTCACCTCGGCCAGCACTTCTTTGGCCGGACGCGAATACTCATGGCCGCGCACATCCGGGACTATGCAGTATGAACAGCGGTTGTCGCAGCCCAGAAGCACCGTCACAAACGCCTGGAAACCGCTTTGCGAATGCGCCATGAGCGATTCCGGCACGAGGTCGTCGCCCAGTTCCAGCACGCGCGAGCCCTTCTTGAAACCGGCGACTATCCGCGGGATGAGGCCGAATGCGCGGGGCGCGACGGCGAAGTCGAGCCCTGGCAGGCGCTTGAACACGTCGGCTCCGAGCCTCTTCACGGCGCACCCCATGAGCCCGGTGAGCTTTTTCGCGGCTATGAGATTGCCCGCCTTGCCGATTGCCTTCTCCTCCGCCTTCTGCCGCACCGTGCACGAATTCACTATGACGAGGTCGGCTTCCTGCTCGGTCTTCACGCACTCGTGGCCGGCGGCGGCGAGCATCGCCGTGACAGCTTCCGAATCGCGCACGTTCATCTGGCAGCCGTATGTATGCACGAAAAACTTCATCTTCAATACTCCAGCTGGCTTCCGCCGATCGTCTCGCGCAGGATTGAATCGCCAGGCACCTTCGTGGGGTCGGTCTCGCGCACATAACGCATGAGGTTGGCAAGGAGCTTCGCCTTTACGCACTCTGGCTCTTCACGCACCATCATTTCGAGAAGCCCGGCCACATACGGCTTCAAGACCGCGAGCTCGTAGCATAGCGCCGAATCGAACGTGGCATCGGCGAGATGCCGGAAAGGATTTATCCACTTCTTTTCGCCGGCCAGCACCTTCGGCCACATCGAGAACGTCGTGGAGGGAGACATCTTCCTGAACTGGTGGTCGCGCACGAGCCGCCTCAAAAGCCTCGCGTCATCGGGCGTGATGGAAATATCGGCAAACACCTCGAGCTGCGTCACCGGCTCGATGAAGAGACGGTACTTCAACTTCTCTTCAATCGCTTCGGTAAGGCGCGGATTCAGGGCGTGGAGCCCTTCCAGCACGATTACGCCACCCTCGGGAAGCGACATTACGCCAGGATCGTCATAGCCATCGTGCTTCACGAAGTCGAACTTGCGCGGATGGATGGGCTCGGAGCGCAAAAGCGCGTCTATATCCGCTGCGAGGCGGGGCATGTCTACGCATTCAATCGTTTCGTAGTCGAACTCGCCGTTTTCGTCGCGCGGGTTGCGGGCGTCGCCCACGAAATAGTCGTCGGTGGAAAAATGCACTGCCACGGGACCGTTTACGCGAATCTGGGTGCAAAGACGCTTCGCCGTGGTTGTCTTGCCGGCGGAGGATGCGCCAGCCAGAAGCACCAGCCTCACGCCGTCCCGGGCCGTGATTTCGTCTGCGATTTTCGCGAGTGCCTTGCACTGGCGCGCTTCGGCGACGCGGATTATCTCGTCGATGTCGCCTGTTTCCACATAGGCGTTGAGTTCTTCTAGCGTCATGTCGCACTTCCCTGCAATCTTGAACCTGACCAGCCGAGCTTTCTGCCCAGCACTTCATACGGATCGTAGCCCTCAAGCTCCACGAACTTCGCCGCCATACGGGCTTTGCGGATAATTACGCGGCCATCGCCTTCGAGCGGGAAAGCGTTTTCGCCGTCGGCATAGACGCAAGTCTTCTCCGCCTTGCCGTTCACGCGCCGGCGCGATACGACTTCAAGCGTCACGCCGTCGCTCACCACCATGGGCCGCACGCCCAGTGCGTGCGGGTTCATGGGGGTGATTACGAAAGAGGCGGTATCCGGCATGAGCACGGGTCCGCCCGCTGCGAGGGAATACGCCGTCGAACCCGTAGGCGTCGCAATCACAAGACCGTCCGCCGAATAGCGCGTCACGCTTTTGCCGTCCACCGCAAGTTCGAGAACCGCCGCATGCCCCGTCATCTCGCGCATAACCACGATCTCGTTGAGCGCGAGGAAACGCTTCACGGGGGCGGAAGGCCTGCACGCTTCAAGGAGCGTGCGCTCCGCCACGCGGTATCGCCCTGCGGCAAGCATCTCGAGCGCATGCGTGAAGTCGCTTTCTCCAACGCTCGCCAGATACCCGAGCGAACCTAGATTGAAGCCGAGAAGCGCACTTTTCGGGTGCTTGCGGACAGCCTTCAAAATCGTGCCGTCCCCGCCAAGCGCAATCACCACATCAGCATGTCCGGCAGACACCGCCTCCAGCTTGAGCGAACGCGCGACGGCGGCGAGCTCTTTCGCAGCCGCCATCGCCTTCGTGTTCCTGGCGTTCGCGTGGAAGCGTATCTTCATCGCGCCTCTTCTCCCCTTTCCTCTCTTCCTTATATATACAGGACAAAACACCGGCGGATCATCCGCCCCGGGCAATCAGCCGCCATTCGACCTAAGCGCCTTCGGGCCACAGGACTTCAGGGATAATCCGCCGGCAAAGTAAGCACTTCGCATCCATCGTCGGTTATCGCGACAGTATGCTCGAAATGGGCGCTGAGGCAGCCGTCGTTCGTGTATACCGTCCACTTGTTGCCGGCATCCACATACGTCCCTTCGCCCTTTTTCGTCATCGTAATCATCGGCTCTATGGCTATGGTCATGCCGGGCTTGAGAACAAGTTTCGTGCCGGGCTTGCCGTAGTTCGGCACTTCTGGATCTTCATGCACGTCCCGCCCGACCCCATGGCCTATCCAATCACGGACGATTCCAAAGCCCGCTTCTTCCGCCACACGCTGTATGGCGTAGCCCACATCGCCCAGGTGCACCCCGGGGCCGCACGCCGCTATCCCTGCGGCAAGGCACTTCTTCGTAGTCTCGACAAGCCGAATCGTCTCCGGGTCGGATACGCCGAGCATGACCGTGCGCGACGTATCGCCGTTGTAGCCGTTTTTGAAGATTCCGACGTCGGTTTTCACGAGATCGCCCGGCTGGATGATGCGCTTGCGGCTGGGGATGCCGTGAATGACTTCATCATTGATTGAAACGCAAAGATGCCCCGGGAAGCCGGCATATTTGTAGAAACTCGCCCGCACCTTGTGCTTTTCGCAGTATTCGACCACCAAATCGTCGATATCTGCGGTTGTCATGCCCGGAACGACGGAATTTGCGCAGATATCGCGAATCTCGGCCGACATGCGGCACGCTTCGCGCATGCGGTCTATCTGCGCTTTCGTCTTGATGTCTACCTTCACATGACCTCCAGGAAACGCTTGGCCACGTTCTCCACTCCTATCGTGCCGTCGACGCTCTTCAAAAGTCCCTTCGCACGATAATACTCGATTAGCGGCTCCGTTTCGCGGTGGTAGACGACGAGACGGTCTTTGACGGTCTCCGGGTTGTCATCTTTGCGAATTGTGAGCGTTTCACCGCATTTGTCGCAGACACCTTCGACTTTAGGAGGAAGGTTGCGCACGTGGTAGCCGGCCTTGCACTTGGGGCAGGTGCGACGCCCGGCGATGCGATCTTGGATTATTTCGTCAGGGACGTCGATCAACACCGCGCTGCGGACAGGCGCGCCCATTTCCGCGAGAATTTCGGCCTGCGCGAGATTGCGCGGGAAGCCGTCGAGCAGCATGGTCACATCCCCGGTGGTGGAAGCGACCACATCCTTGATCATGGTGGCAATAAGCGCATCTGGCACAAGGTTGCCCTTCTCCATATAACCCTTGGCCTCGAGCCCTGCCGCAGTGCCGGCGGCAATCGCCCCGCGCAACAAGTCGCCAGACGAGACATGTTTCAAGTTGCCGTTTTCGGCAGCGAGCCTGCCCGCCACCGTGCCCTTCCCCGAACCCGGGGCGCCTAAAAGTATAGTGATATCCATAGCGCCGCATATTATACCATATTTCGCAGGTCGCGGGTAGCGGATTTCGGGTGCGCACCCAGGGGGTGCGCATTTGAAAAAAGCGCCTCGCGCCGCCGCTGTCAGCGGTTCGCGTCGATTTCGAACGGGCCGAGCGGCAGACCGGAATCGAAGGAATACAGCGACCCCGTCCACGGCTTGGTGGCGAGATAGCGAAGACGGCACGGTTCTGCGACGTCAGGCGCGGATACTATCAGTTCTTTCCCGGAAAGCGTGGCATTCGCACCCTTATTCTCGATTTTCGCGGGGACGAACGCGCCGTCCTTGCCGGCAATCTCGAAGCCGCTCGCCTCGGAACGGTCGGCATTGTAGGCATACCATCCATCCGCATTGCTGAAGGTCATGACAAACTTGTTCCCCTCGATCTTCCAGGATTCAAGCTCCGGAGAATCGTCAATGACAGATTCAAAGCCGTAGTCGCGCTTGAGCGCGTGTAGGGCGAGACGCCTGGCGACAGTCTCCTTGTCGTTGGGATGGATATCCCACAAGTTGCCGACATCGCATGTCGTGACGAGCGCGGCGTTCTTCTCTTCCGTGGCGAACTTCGTCTGCGCTTTCTGAATCTCGAACCAGCTGTTTTTCCACGGCGCGAGCTGGACGAAGTAGAGTTTGAGGTCGGGATTGCCAAACTCCTTTGCCCAGCCGTCGTAGAGCGCGTGCATCTTGTCGCAGTAGCGGTTCGCCTCTCCGGCGTTGTGGCAGCCCTGATACCATATCATGCCGCGAATCGCAAAAGGCGCCCAGCCTGCGACCATTCCGTTGTAAAGTGCCGTCGGCTGCTGATGCGCGCCGCTTATCGGGCCTTTTTTCATTTCGGGCGTCCATTCCTGGACAACGGGGAATGCGGCAACGTCTGCGAGCTCAGGATGGTTGACGTATCCGCTCCTCGGAGTCCACGCATCGATATTCGTTCCGCCCCAGCTGGAGTCGATTATGCCCACCGGCACGCCGAGCGCGTCGTAAAGCTCGAGTGCATAGTAGAAAGCGACGGCTGAAAGGTTGTTGCCGAATGTTTCCTTGAACGACTTTGGCGAGAAGTCGCGCCAGACGCCCTTCCAGTCCTCAAGCGGCGTAGCGCTCCATTTGTGCGGATTCTTGGCATAGCGAATGCCGCCGCGCACGGTCATCTTCGTGAGCACGGCACCTTGCCCGTCGCGGTAGCGCGGATTGGATCCCCAGATGGGACATTCCATGTTGGACTGCCCAGACGCAAACCAAACCTCGCCTACGAGCACGTTCTTGATTTCTTCGGCGTTGTCGGCACCGGTAATCTTCAGCACGCGGTTTTCCGCCGACGCATCCATCGGGTCGAGCGAGACGCGCCAACTCCCGTCGGCGCCGGCCGTAGTGTTTTTCGTTTGTCCGGCAAAAGCCACCGTGACGGACTCGCCAGGCTCCGCTTTCCCCCAAACCGGCACCTTCATGCCGCGCTGGAGAACCATATTATCCGCAAACGGCGTCCCGGAAACCACTTTTGCTTCAGCTCCCGCAGGCGCCAGAAACGCCAAAGCGACCATTGTGGCGGTTGTTGCACATCTCATTGCTCTTATCTTTCTCATTTCTCTTATCTTCATAACTCTTTCCTTTCCGTATTGGATGGGAATATTATACCATATTCCGCCTACTCGTTTCAAGCCATCCCGGCGGTAGGGCGGGCAG
>DFGM01000061.1:9559-18304 GCA_002371755.1 Verrucomicrobia bacterium UBA3750
GCGGCGAGGGGTCTCGCACCCCTGCCGATGCCGGTATCCGGCCAATGCCCATCACTCCGGAATCCAATGCCCGTCACTCCAGAATCCAATGCCCATTGAATCCGAATCCAATGCCCATTGGAATCCAATTCAATGCCCATTGGATTCCCGACCAATGCCCATTGGATTTGCGTCCCATGCCCATCACTTGGACAAGCTCTTGTCCACATGCCGATAATTGGCTATGTTTATGGGAATCGCGTCATTTGCATGAAATTATCGCGCCTGCCGATGCGACGTCTTTGGCGACTTGCCCGCGCAATTCATCCATTGTGGCGAACTTGCGTTCAGGACGGATAAATGAAATAACGTCTACATGGACATCGCTGGGAGGGATATTGGCTCCATCGCCTTCGAGCAGATGGACTTCAAGGACGGGTTTGGTCCAGGCTCTTTCGCCGAATGTGGGGGCGAAACCGTAATTTGCGACACCCGGCACCCCATTGGCCAGCACCGCATACACCCCTGCCGGGGGACGCAGTGCGACATGGTCGACTCCTATATTAATGGTAGGGAAGCCAAGCTTTCTTCCTTCGCCCTTCCCCGGAGCCACATCGCCGGAAATGCGCCAGGGCCGTCCAAGCATCCTGGCGGCATCCTCCAGCCGACCTGATTCTATAGTCTTGCGTATGCGAGTGGACGAGATGCGCTCACCATCGAGAATTGCCGCCGGGCACATCTCCACTTCATAGCCAAGGGAGCGCAAAAGTGCGGCATTTCCCGCTCCGCCACGCCCGAAACGCCAATTATCGCCACACACCACCCTGCGTTCGACTATGAAGGCACGGGCGAAATCCTCCGGTGCCATCTGCGCTAATTCCGCAGTGAAATCCAGTGCCGTCACGTCCTCTACGCCGCAGGAACGTATTGCCTCGATGCGCTCGTCGAACGTCATCACGAGACGAGGCGCCCTATCCGGGGCGACTATTTCCAGCGGATGGTTGCGAAACGTGATTGCGCACCTTGCCCGTGAGAGTATTTCGCGGTGGCCCAGGTGGACGCCGTCGAAAAAACCTACCGCAACGCCGTGCCTAGCGGTATCGTGCATTGCGCAAAATCCTTCATTTCCGTCTCGAGCAGCTTGTCAAAGGCAATGGCATCTTCCACCTTGAACTTGCCCACGCGGGTGCGGCGGCACGATTCAAGCACGGCTCCCGTTCCGAGCGCCATGCCAAGCTCGTCGGCAAGCGCCCGCACTATCAGTCCTTTTGTGGCAGAAACGCGATAAGAAAGCGCATCTTGCGCGGTTTTCGCCACATCAAGCCGCCAGACATGAACGAGGAACGGGTCGTGTTCACCGGTATCCGCGACTTCATAGGCGGCACTTCCCTCGCGCCGGACGCTGCAGAATCGCGGCTCTTTCTGGAAAATGTCGCCCTTGAACTCTTTCAGTGCCGCGGCGAGTGCTTCATCGCTTGGCAGTTCGCCGCCCGGCGCGGGGATGGCGTTGCCGTATTTGTCGCCCGTATCGGTGCGGTGAGCGAGGCGAATCGTCCCTTCATACTCGCGGTCTGCCCCCATCACGTCGCCCGTGAACTTGTTGGCATCGTTGATGAGAAGCACCAGAAGGCCGCTGGCGGCCGCATCCAGCGAGCCGCCATGCCCTACTTTTACGAGATTGAACTTCCGCTTCACCGTCTTGACGACGGTGGAAAACGCTATTCCCGCCGGTTTATCGACGAGCAGGAATGCGTTGAGGTTCTCAAGCATCCTCAGCTGGGTGAGATTCGCCATCTTTCAATCCATGTCCCGATTAGTAGCGTCCGTAAAGCGGACCGAAGTTGGCGCAGGCGCGGTAATCCGCGCCCACGGGGTCGTTCGCCCCGAACATCCCCCAGCAATGGGGCTGGAAACGATCCGCATCGGACACGTTGCTCATCGCCACGGGGATGCGAAGCATGGAAGCGAGCGTCATGAGGTCGGCTCCGATATGCCCATAGGCGATTGCGCCATGGTTGGCGGCCCATCCGTTCATCACGCTATAGACGTCCTTGAACGCGCCCTCTCCCGTGAGCCTCGGCACAAACCAGGTGCATGGCCATTCCGGGTTGGTGCGGAGCATCAGCTTCTCGTGCATATCCTTGGGAAGCGTGGTAGACCAGCCTTCGGCGATCTGCAATGCCGGGCCGAGCCCCTTGACGATGGAAATGCGCGTCATCGTCATGGGCATGCCGCCTTCCGTGAGGAAGGACGAAGAGAAACCGCCGCCGCGGAAATACTCTACGCCGGCCGGCACCCACTTCGTCGCCTTGAGGCACGCCTCGGCGTCCTTCCGGGTAATATCCCAGAACGGCTTCATTGCGGGTTTCCCCCTCTCGCGCTGGGCCCCCGTCGCATCAAGCGTGCAAGAGCCGGAGTTGAGCAGATGGATGAACCCGCCCTTGTTCATGCCGGTAAGCGCCTTGCCGGTCACGCGCTTGACGGCTTCCGGCGACCAGTAGGTGCGCACGTCCGCAAAGAGTGATGGACGGTTCGTCAAAAGGTACATAAGGAGCATGCATACGCCGTTGAGCGAGTCGTTCTCCGTCGCGACCACATAGGGGGCGCGGATGCCGTTCCAGTCGAAGGAACTGTTGAGGATTGCCTCCATGAAGTCGCCGTTCGGCCAATGGTCGGTCCACTGGCGCTGACCCTGGAAACCTGCCGCGAGCGCATTGCGCCCCACCGCTTCTTCGCCGAAGCCCATCTCCCAGAGGCGCTTGTTGCCCACCATCATGTCGCGCATGACGATGGCCATTTTGACGACATATTCCCAATCCTTGTCCTTCGCTTCGCGGCTCTTCTGGATGGCTTTGGGATTGTAATCCTTGCCTTCCTTGCACCACTTCTTCGTCCAGGCGAGGGCCTTTTCGTATTCATCCTTGTCGTAGATGCCCTCGGAGATGCGGCGTTCGATTTCGCACATGTCCATATTCTCGGGTCTCATGCCGAGATAGGACTGGAAGAACGAAACATCCACGAAGGAGCCTGCGATACCCATGGCGGAAGAGCCGCAAGAAAGATAGCTCTTGCCGCGCATCATCGCAACGGCGAGGCCGGCCTTGACAAAGCGGAGTATCTTTCCCTTCACGTCGGCGGGGACAGACTTGTCATCCTTCTCCTGCACGTCGCGCCCGTAGATGCCATAGGCCGGCATGCCGCGCTGGGCATAGCCCGCAAGCATCGCGGCGAGATACACGGCGCCCGGCCGCTCGGTGCCGTTGAAGCCCCACACCGCCTTCGGGATGAGAGGATCGGCATCCATCGTCTCCGTGCCGTAGCACCAGCAGGGCGTCACGGAAAGAGACACCCCCACGTTCTCGCGGCGGAACTTTTCGGCGCAGGCCGCAGCTTCCGCCACACCGCCTATCGTCGTATCGGCTATGACGCATTCCACGCTCGAGCCGTCAGGATACTTCAAGGACTTGGAAATCAAATCGGCAGCCGTCTTGGCCATGTCCATGGTCTGCGTTTCGAGGCTTTCGCGCACGCCTCTCCTGCGCCCGTCGATAATGGGGCGGATTCCCACCTTCGGGAAACCGGACTTCGTCCATACTGTCTCGCTCATGTTTGTCGTTCCTTATATATGTACGTTGATTGGTTGCAGCCGCCAGCCGGTGCAACACCATGCAAGCGGTATATATTATACCATATTTGCGCCATCGGCGGCAACGCGGCGCCTTCGTCACTCCCAATAGAGAGGTTGCGGGGAGATTTGCCACCTGGAATCTTTCGGAAACTGCTCCCCAAGCCAGGCGCGCTTCGAAGTCCAAGCCTCCTCGGGCGCAGTCCAGAACGGGTCTTCCGCCGGAAGCCCCAAAGGCAGCAGGAAAAGCGACGTCATATACAATGAACCGTTGTTCGTGTAGCGGTCGCTTATTCCGGGCAGCGCTCCGTTGAAACCGAGCGTCAGGAATCCGTCCTTGTTGAAATTGCGGTCGTCGGAAAACATGCGTTTCTTGACGGCATCGAGCGCCGAGCGCACCTGTCCGGGACTCAGGCTGTCCGGCAACTCGCGCCGCAATGCGAGCAGCGCAAGGGGCTGGAACACCCCCATGCGGTATGTTATGGAACGGCCAAAGACCGGATACGTGCCTTCGGGGCTTACCATTCGCTCCAGTATGACGGCATGTTTCTGCATACGCTTCAAGACCTGGGGCAGCCTGTCTTTGGCATTGCGTCTCTTGCCGTTCGCATCGACATACGGAATGAGGTTTTTGTTGGCGCGAACAAGTTCTTCAACGCATTCGAAGTACATCGGGTGTATGACATACGCATTGTAGTAATCGAATGCGAAACCGGGTCCGTCCGAATACCAGCCATCGCCAATATACCATTCCTCCGCCTTGTATAGTCCTGTGCGAAGACGGTATGCGTCATAATCGGCCCGCGCGCGCATTAGAAACGTCTCTTCGATGGCGCAGAAAAGCACCCAATTCTGGTATGGCGGAGAGTAGCGGCGAAGCTTCTGGTACTCGCCGATGTAGCGAGCCTTTACAGCATCGTCCAGCGGCACCCACAAGGCGTCCCACGCGCGCAGAAAACTTTCCGCGAGATATGCCGCGTCCACCAAAGTCTGCCCGCCTTTGTTCCAGCCGAGATAATCCGGACTGGAGGGGTCTACCGCGTTGGCATATGCCTTCAGAGCCCAACTGCGCAACTCGGCGCGCTTTACGCCTTCGGGCGTATCGTCATCCGGCAAGGCGAGCCATGGAGCAATTCCGGCCATAAGACGGGCAAACGCCTCCATATAAGAAACCTCCACATCGCGGCCGTCCCAGCAGGGCGAAAGCTCGAGCGAGCCCCTCTTTGTGTTGAACACCTCATGCAGACGCCCTTCCGACATCGGCTCCAGGACGGGCCTGGCCAGACGGTATGCGAAGTCGACCCATTCGGCGCGAACATCGCCCGGCCCGGCGGTTTCCGCACTGGCTGCGGTCGCTCCCAAGGTTGCGCAAACGGCAAGAATTATAGTCCACTTCATCTTTTCGCTCCTCTGATTACAGGCAAATTCCATCGTTTCGTTCCTTGCTGGCGCGTTTTCGGCGGCGATTGCTTCCCGCACCCCTACCAAAAATCCCAATGACCAAGGGCGATTACCTGGATGCCAAGGATGAGGTTGGTGACGGTGTGGGCGACAATCGCCGAAAAGAGTCCGGCGCGCAAGGCGATTAGCCCATACGCCGCGCCTGCGAGAGCGCCAACGAGGAAGCGATCGTGTTCGACGGCAAAGAGCGCTACCATCCAGAAAAACGCCGCCTTATCCGCTCCAAGCCAGCGGTAAAGCCAGCCGCGAAAGAATATTTCTTCGACAGCAGGGATGACGAAAGCCGAGCCCAAGAGGCGCACAAGCGTCAGCGGCCAGCCGCATACGGTCGGGGCGTATGGCGAAGGCGCAGAAGCCCCGGCGGCGGAAGAGGTCGCGGAGTCGGCGCCAATAATGAACCACTCCTTATATATAGGCAGATTTTCAGGAAGAACCCACAGCGCCCACACGACGATACCGGCAAAGATGCCAAGGAGAAGCGGTTTTGTGGCTGCATCGGTAGATTGGGATGCCTGGGCATTTGCGCGGCAAGGGCGCCAAATATCCCAGAAGTCCCGGTTGTCCCGTGTCCTGCGGCAAGCGAAAAGCGCGACTAGCAGAGTTGCGAGCGTCACGCCCGACCTGACGGCATATGCCCATGCCGTGGCTGGCAAGACGGCCATCAGCGCCATCCACACGGCATATGGCGCAACCATGGATGCTTGCGTCGACAGCTTCATGAAAGGGAGCGCTTCATTGCGATTTCGGGGCAGGTGAAGGGGTCGGTGTGCTTGGTGCAGTTTATGCAGCCGGTATAAAGCTTGTGCATGACCTGGGTCTTTGGCACTTCCACGAAGCCGAGCGCCCCGAAGAACTCCGGCGCAAATGTCAGCGCGACGAGATCTTTAGGCCGGCACGGAGCGACGCGCTTCACGACCGCCTCTACAAGCGCGCTTCCAATTCCACGGCGACGGAACACGCTTTTCACGGCGAGCGACTGCACCTCGACGCTCGCGGCAGCCGCGTTGCCCAACTCCGGATGAATCTGGTATGTGACGCATCCCGACATCTCGCCATCCGTCTCGGCCACGAAAAAGCGGTCTATGTTCTCGACTATGTTGCCGAGCGAACGCGACATCAACTGGTCGCGGTTGAGGTGGATGAGGGCGAAGATGCGTTCTGCATCCGCCAGGCGCGCGTTGCGCACTAATGTTTCGCCAGCCATTGGTTGATTCCCTCTGCCGCGGCGCGCCCTTCTCCCATCGCGAGAATCACTGTAGCCGCGCCAAGAACAATGTCGCCGCCCGCAAAGACTCCGGGCATGGTGGTCATACGCGTCGCTTCATCCACTATGACGTGCCCTTTCCTGTCCGTCTCTATTTCCGGCGTAGTGGAGGCGATGAGAGGATTCGCTCCGCTTCCGACAGCCACTACGACCGTATCGACCGGGAACACGAACTCGCTGCCCTCGATCGGCACGGGGGAACGCCTGCCGGAGGAATCGGGTTCGCCAAGCTGGTACTTCAGGCACTCTATCGCGGCGACCCTGCCGTCATCATCGCCCAGAATGCGTTTGGCGTTCTCGAGAGTATGGAAAACGACCCCCTCTTCCTTGGCATGGTGGACTTCTTCGACGCGCGCCGGCATCTCCTTTTCCGATCTGCGGTATATGAGATGCACTTCTTCCGCGCCCAGCCTCAAGGCCATGCGGGCTGCATCCATCGCCACATTGCCTCCGCCCAGCACCGCCACCTTCCTGCCATGCCAGTAAGGCGTGGCGGCACGGTCTTCCACATAGGCTTTCATCAAGTTGGCGCGTGTCAGGTATTCATTGGCGGAAAAGACGCCGATGAGGTTCTCGCCCTCTATATCCATGAACTTCGGAAGCCCCGCCCCGGTGCCGACGAATATCGCGTCGAAATCCTTCTTCATGTCGGCAAGCTTGCGGGTCTTCCCGACCACAAAGTCCGTGACGACTTCCACACCCAGATCCTTGAGACCGTCTATTTCCTTCTGCACTATACTCTTCGGCAGGCGGAACTCGGGGATACCGTAGACCAGCACGCCCCCCGGCTTGTGGAACGCCTCGTACATCGTGACGCTGTGCCCCGCCCTCGCGCAATCCGCCGCGCATGTAATCGAGGCGGGGCCGGAGCCTATGACGGCCACCCTCTTGCCGGTGGGCGCGGCCTTTTCGCCCGCCTCCGCCTGGACATTATCCGCGCAAAAGCGCTCGACGCGCCCGATTGCAACCGCTTTTGCCACATCCTTGAACATCTTTCCGACGGTGCAGAACTTCTGGCACTGACGCTCTTGGGGGCATACGCGCCCGCAAACCGCAGGCAAAAGCGAGTTCTTGCGGATTATGGCGAGAGCACGCGCAAAATCGCCTTCGGCCGCCGCGGCGAGGAAGGCGGGGATATCTATCTTCACGGGACACCCCTGCACGCACGGCTTTGCCGGACAGTTCAGACAACGCGAAGCCTCCTTCTTCGCCATTTCGGCCGTATAGCCGAGAGCAACCTCTTCCATGTTGCGAGCGCGCGCAAGCGGATCTTGCTGCGGCATTTCCTGCGGAGGTATGGACATTCTTTCCTTGGCTGTCATTGCTGTAAATCTCCTTGCGGCCGCGCTCAACCGAAAAGCCCGCTGCGGCACTTGTGGGCGGCCTCTTCGGCCTTGAATGTGGAAAGGCGCTTGATGAAGTTGTCGAAATCGACCTCGTGAGCGTCGAACTCCGGGCCGTCCACGCAAACAAACTTCGTCTTGCCGCCCACGGTGACGCGGCAGCCTCCGCACATCCCGGTGCCGTCTATCATGATCGAGTTGAGCGAGACGATTGTCTTTACACCGTAGGGCTTTGTGGCGAGCGAAGCGAACTTCATCATGACCGGGGGACCGGCCACAACAACTTCGTCCGGCTTGTCTTCGCCCTCGCAAAGTTCCTTCAGCGGCTCCGTGACGAGTCCCTTGCGACCATACGACCCGTCGTCAGTGACGATTATCACGTCATTGCACGCCTTGCGCATCTCGTCTTCCATGATGACGAGCTCCTTGGTGCGCGCACCCATTATGGCCGTCACGCGGTTGCCAGCTTGACGGAATGCCTGCGCTATCGGGTGCGACGGGGCTACACCTATGCCGCCCCCGACCACGACCACCCAGCCCTTGCGGCCGGGAGTGGAATAATCCTTTATGTCAGTAGGCTTGCCAAGCGGGCCTACAACATCGGCTATCTCTTCGCCTTCATTAAGGAGAGAGAGCTCCTTCGTCGAAGCACCCACGGTCTGGAAGATGATGTCTATCGTGCCGGCTTCGGGATCGGCATCGGCGATAGTAAGGGGTATGCGTTCCGCCCATTCGCAAGTCGTGCGCAGTATAACAAACTGCCCCGCCTTGCGCTCTTTCGCTATGAGCGGAGCATCTAGCCGCATCCGCCAGACATTTGCGGATAACTGGGTCTTTACGAGTATTTTGTTTGACATTTCCTTTTCTCCGGATTGGGCGCCGCGCCTATGCACGCATCGCAGACGGATTTTCAGGCCTGCGCGAAGTTCCCTGCCTATTTCCTTTTAGCGCATATTTTACCATATTCACCCGGCCGTGTGAAGAGGCCGGAGCGCCCCATCGCACCATACCAACGGTAAGGCGGCTGAGCCCCTGCCCGCCGCACCGTACCATCCCGGCGGTAGGGCGGGCAG
>DFGM01000061.1:18372-18531 GCA_002371755.1 Verrucomicrobia bacterium UBA3750
GCGGGCAGACCCTGCCCGCCGCACCGTATCGGCGTGGTCATGCGGCGGCGAGGGGTCTCACACCCCTGCTAGGGCATCCGCGTCGCGGACAGCCTGTCGGCTGGGGGATATGCCCTACCATGCGGCATATCGACACCATCCCGGCGGTAGGGCGGGCAG
>DFGM01000061.1:18630-24176 GCA_002371755.1 Verrucomicrobia bacterium UBA3750
GTAGGGCGGGCAGACCCTGCCCGCCGCACCGTATCGCCCGGAACTGATCCTGTTATCCAGCGTTATTTGGCGTTGATCTCTATCTTCGCACGGATGTAGCCGACATTGCCTTCGCCGACAATGTCACCGGGCGAGAGAGTCTCATCCTGCGCTTCTCCCCACGGATTGACCGCATTCGGCGTATACTTGTAGAACTTCGACGTCACGCTGACGTTTGCCGGCGTCTTAAGTTCATTTCCGTCCTTGTCCGTGACACTGACTTTGTAATTGCCCGCCGCATCCGTCGTGACACTGACAATCGGCTTGTCCGTCGCTTTGGTCGGGTCGAGACCGAGCGCGTAGCAGGTGAAGTAGTTGTAGCCGTTGCTGCACGTGGCGGGCGCATCCGGCGCCAACGCCGCCGCCGCTTCCTCAATCGTCATCGCGCGCAGCGTCTCGTTGCCGCTGATGAAGGAGTTCGCGATGACGACGCCCCCATCGACCGTTTGCGCGATGTCGGTCGTCGTGTATTCGCCCGTAAGCGAAGTGAACGAACCCGCGCCCGTGTAGGCGACGGAACTGATGGCGACACCGTCGCTCGCAAACGCGAACGAAGTATTCGCATTGCTCGCTCCGTAGTAGAGCGCATTTCCGCCCACCGAGACGGTGAACGTCTTCGCATCGGTATCGAACGTGAAGACAACCGTCGAATCAGCCTCCAGATTCGGCGTTGCGCCGCTGACGGTCAGCCAATCGGCAGTTGCCCCCGTTCCGCCCTCAGACGTCGTCTTTGTCCAGATCTTGAACGAATTATTCTCGACCTTGATTGCCGCCTTTGCGTCGGCGCTGATTACGAGCGTGGGATCCGCCTCGTTGCCGAAGTTGACAACCGTCGTCAGCGTCACCTTGCCGGACGCCTGAGCGCGCGCGGTGAATGTCGTCTCGCCGGAAAGCGCCGCACGATCGGCCTCGCCGAACACTGGCGCGCTCGGCGACCACGTTCCCGTGCCGCTGTGCGCCGCGTCTTCCGCGATCCACCCACCGACCACGTTGCCTACCGTCGTCTGCTGATCCGCCAGCGTTCCCGTGCTGCCGCCGGTTGCCGCGATCGAGTAGCTGAGCGCCTGGCCGGCCGCGAGATTCTGGATGCCGTTCTCCGGCGTCCACGTCACCTTGCCAGTCTCGCTGTCGTAAACGCCGCCGGCATACTCCGTCTCGCCAACGGTCAGCGTCCACGCCGTCCCTGCCGCGACTTTGCCGGTCACCGTCGCCGTCACGGACTTCGCCGAACCATAACCGACGTAGTAGTCGAACTCGACTTCGCTGAACGTCACGGCCGTAGATACCGTCGCGACCGTGATTGTCGCGTCCTGCGTCACCGTGTAGGAATACACGCCGTCCGATTCCGTCACTTCGCCGCTCGACGCATTCACGGTATCGACCGCGTATCCTTCGCCGGCATCGAGCGTGAACGTAATCGTGTCGCCATCCTTGATCGCGTCGCCGAGATCGTCCGTGCGCCTCGCCGTCGCCCCGGTGATCGTCACCGTGTTGTACGCATCGACCGCGTACGTCTTCGTCGTGTCGCCGGTCTCCTTCACGTACGAGTTGGCGACAGATGTTGTCGGCGTCGGCAAGAGCGTGCCCGTTATCGTAATTGAATCGCCCGTTCCGAGCGTAATCGCGCTCGCCGAAGTCAGCGTCCCGCCGCCGGTGAACGTCACCGTCCCAGACACCTGCAACGCCGCAACGCTCCGTGAAGCGGTTGTGCTGGCATACGCACCATTCCCAAACACAACCGTGTCCAAAGAACCCGGTACGCGTGTGGCCGTCGCGCCACTAGATGTACCGACCCTCCAGTTGCCGGCGCGGGCATAGTTCTGTTCGGAAGTGCTTGCGCTATCGCTTGTCGCGCCGGCCCAGACGTATGTGGTCGCCTTGTCGGTTTTCGTGTAGGTGACAATGCCGTTCGCGTCTGCCGTTCCCGCTGTCAATTCCGATTCCGTCGAAGCCAGCGTCACGGCGACAGACGCTCCCACCGCACATTTTATTTTGAGAGGTATACTACTCCAATACGAATGTGCCGGAGTGGCCGTATCTATCGCGATGGCGACATTCTCGCCATAATAAACTTCATAATAGCTGTAGGTTTTCGCACCCGCCAAACCCAAATACTTCCCAATCTCATCGACAGCCGCTTGCGGCGTGGCAAAATAATGCGTCCCGCCTTCGGTGTCAACCAATGCCGCCTGGCACTTGGTAAGAACGTTGCCGTTTTCGGTATCGACATAGTATTCGTCGGGGCATTCCGCCGTCGCGTCGAGGATGGTAATGTCGCCAAGGTTGTCATCGCCAGCGGCTCGAATGGCGGCCTGTATCGTCTTGTAGTTCTGGCCGTCATAGGTAGCCGCAGCGAGATAAATACCCTCCTTGCCAGCTTCAGAGTCGTCATAGATGAATGTTGCGGCATTTCCGTTGAACTGGGTCGCACTGACATTTATGGCATTGCTGTAAGAATCCGTACGTGCGCCAACAGCTTTGGTCACCTTGACGAGGGGCGTTCCATAGACCGCACTTGACTTTATGATGTTGACTGCGGAGAAGTTCATTGTACAACCGGCACGACTATCCGTAGCGCTATTGGAGAGCGCAATCGTTCCAGTAAACGCATCCGCGTCAATAGTGTCGAATGTGTATCTAAGGCCGGGATTGCCATCTTTGTCGTAACAAGTGCTCCATGCCGACAGGGACAATGTGCTGGAGCCGCTTCCAAGTTTGTTGAAACGATAGTTATTGTTGACCGCTCCGTTGTTTATAGTGACGTTGCCGTTAAGTTGCAGCGTACCTGGAACGGGATTCGTTCCAAGCCAGACGATGCTGCCGTTCGTGTTCGGGCCAGAAAGCGCGAACGTGCCCGCACCCTCGAACGCAAGTTGCCCGCGAGTGTTCGCCGGCACATTTACAGCCGCTGATACCGTCGTTGCGGCATCTGTCGCAATCATCTTCAGGGTCGGACTGTTCTGAGCGCTGCTGAGCGTGATAGTGCCGGCCGTATAACTGATGTTGTCCAATTCGATTGTTCCAGCGGAAGCACTAAGTCCTCCAGAGGTTGAAGGCGCAACTGCTGAGAAACTCAATGTTCCTGCCCCGGACTTTGCAAACTCACCATTGTTAATCGTTCCGCCGGTTACAGCGAGTTTCGCATTGGCTTCAATCCATGTTATCGTCTTGGCCCGGAACCTGAGTGGCCCTGAAATCGTCGGTGTCCCGTCATACACGTTTATATTCACATACGAAGAATTTGCGTTCTCGAAATCTAGTATTCCGTAAGACCCATCGCCAGAGCCCTTTACTTCGGCATTGCCGTGGAGATTAAGCCTATGGTATTGAGAAGACTGCATCGTCCAGCGGGTCGTGCCTAAATTGAGTGTTCCGTACACATTGATATTCACAACCGAGCCACCGCGAGTCAACGCATCTGTCGTGAGACTGGCGAGTTCCGCATTTGCGTCGACCGTTATCGTCCCGCCGAGTCCGCCAGACCAGTTGTTGGCCTGAACTCCCTGAACGGCGGCGAGCTCCGTCTTGTCAGACAGCACCTCAAGCGAGCCACCTGCCGCCAATGTATTCGCGCCGGTGAGCGCGATATAGCCAGACGTTTTCAGTTTGCCATTGATCGTCAGCGCGTCGGAAACCGTGACTTTCTCCGCATCAGTCGCGCCGCCGACATATTCGTAAGAATACTCTGCCGAGGGAATCGTCGTCGGGTAGCCGCTAGTCCAGCGATAAGTTCCTGTACCGAACAAAGTGGGTGAGGTGAAAGATGTTACATCGACCGTCACATTGTCAGTAGTGCTGATTGTCGTTCCTGTGCCAGAAAGTCCAGTCACTGTTCCAGAACCTGCAAATACAACCTTAATACCATCTAGCGACTCTGGCTCCTCGGCATCCCAAGTAAATGTAGACCCGTCCACAGTCGCCGCATAGACACTGTCTCCGTATGACACGCTATTTCCGCTAAATGTCAAGGGGACATTTTTTTTCAGAGTCGTGCCAACCATTATGTCTGCGATGTTTTCCGAAGGGCCAGACAACGTACCCGAGCAAAGCTTATATGGTGTATCTTTAGCGAGCCCAGCTGGGAATGCAAACTTTGTTGTAGTGTCAATCGTCAAGTTGCCTTGAATAAAAGGGGTTGTGCTGCGAACAACCGATGCGCTCTCCTGTACATCGGAGAAGTCAAGCGTCGCGCCGCCTGTCGCAAACAGAGTTGAAACGGCCATCTTGCCAAGACCGTGCATCTTGAGCGTTCCCCCGGCTGTGGTCGCCATAGTTGACGTAACGGAGGCTACAATAGATGGAGAACTAACAGCAGTTAACGTCAGTGTCTTTTCGTCGGCAATATCAAGGTTGACATTGCCGCTGAAGCAAAACGCGCCAGTGCGTATCACCGATACATTGGCATCGATTTTGAACCATGTCTCCGTGTCGCCAGATGCTGCGCCCAATACGGTTGTGCGACTACCGTCAGGCCCTATAGACAAGCCTTCGGCATCGCTTTCAACGATAATTCCACCAAATGCAAACGGGTTGAATCCGCCCGAGAAGGTCTTACCGGCAGAACTGGAGATAAACCGCAATGCGCATCCTGGCGCAGAATACTGCGTCTGTCCAATGCAGAACTGCCTCCAGTTGTCGCCGCCGCTTCCGTATGTTACCGAAGTGTCTTCACCAGAATATATGGAAAACTGATAGAGCGTGCCGTTGTTGCTTGAGCCAATGTCGCTCGAATCTTTAGCCGGAACCCATGTGTACACTTCGTTTGCGTACGCCCAATTTTCGTAGGCTGCCGAGTTGAAAAAGAGCTTGTTGTTCGCGACCTGCGTTGTCGACAACTCAACACCTCTGAAAATGGCGACCGCCTCTATTGTCATCCCTCCGGTGGGAATTTGACCATTGTTGGAATCTATACCAGACTTTCCTCCCAGTCCGACTGCAGTAGGATATGTGCTACCGAATGTCAAACCAGTTGCCGTTCCGCCGCTCCATGTAGAGCCATCGCTACTTGTCCAAAATTGAAATGCCGAACCACTCTTGAATACCATCAGAATATAGCCAGACGGTTCTATTATATCCGCCACCTCTCCACCATAGTTTTGATTGGATCCATTAGCATACCGACCCGTAAGTTTCGAGCCTCCGGCTGTTTTAACAGCGACGCAATCATCGATTCTCGCCGTAATAGTCGCAGCATTGTTTTGATATTGGAGCGCCGATACCGAAGCCAAAACCGGCGTTGTATTCTTTGTTGTGACAGCAAGACTTGAATATTTGATTATCACCGACGCTATGGTATCCGATGTATTGTCCGCATTCCATGATACTTTCGCGCCGTATGTCGCACCCGAGCCAATGATGACATTACCGTCTGTGCCGCCGGAGAGCGTATTCAGGTTTTCCCCGCTGTTGCCATCTGGGTTCAACGTGAAGGTATAGGTATTGCCATCCCTTCCCGTTTTCGTGGTAGTGCCGAAGTCGCCGTTCCACACGACCGTCGCTTTCGGCGA
>DFGM01000062.1:0-478 GCA_002371755.1 Verrucomicrobia bacterium UBA3750
GCGGCACGCCGAACGGCATCCTGTCTATGATGCTCTGGTATCGCTCCAATGGTTGCTTCTCGGCATATGCAGAGAAACTCAGCCCTAGAGCGACGGCTATGTAAAAAGTGTTCTTCATGGGTAGACTGTATTATACCATATCCACCCCCTGCCCTGCAAGGGCGGGGAAATAGGTAGCTGCCGGGTGATTCTTCTCCTTTTTACTCTCCCCCGAACGACCTCTCCTGGGCCTCTCGCCATATATTGCACTTCCCCGTCACAACCACCGCGTCCAGAAGTAAACTTGTGTCCCCTCCCCGTAAAATCTCAGCGCACACCCCCTCTTGCGCGGCGATGCAATTTTTGGTATAATACGCGCTGAAAATGCTGAGAAGAGTTCCATCCTGCCTCGCGAAGAGACTCGTAAATGGCGTTCTTGCTGACGCTATATCCTTCTATTATGCCAATTTCGGGGCTAACTCTTCGATTGTAATTTCTA
>DFGM01000062.1:562-1366 GCA_002371755.1 Verrucomicrobia bacterium UBA3750
TGTAAAAGCAAAAGAGCGAGTTCATTCTCCAGCTCCCATCCGGCGAAGGGAGGTGGCGTGATGGATTTCAGCCGTGTGCAAAATGCCACAACGCGCAGAAGAGCGCGTTGCGTAAACTTCGAAAGGAATAGCAATTCCTTAGAGCGAAAGATCGGAATGCGTGCCGGTATCTGCGAGGGCCAGCACAAGAATATCGTCTCTTATTTTGTAAATCAGCACCCAGTCATTTTCAATGTGGCAGTCCCTATACCCAACCCAGTCGCCGATAAGCGCATGGTCGCGGTATTTGCCAGGAAGAGTCTCACCTGCGGCGAGCGTGCGGATTACTTCGAGAAGTTTGCGTTTGTCCTTCCCGCGTTTAATCATCATCTTAAGGCTCTTCTTGAAGCGCGTAGTTTCCCTGATACCGTATTTCATGAGAACAGGAACTCCTCAAGTTTATCGGGATCGGTGCAGGTTGGTGCGTTTGGGTCGTTGAGTACCTCTTCGGCTTCGCGCATTGCGGCCTTGACTCGGGTGCGAGCGCTTGCTTTGCCGATCTTGAACGGAATCTCCCCGACATCGAGGCATTTTTTGATGAAGCAGGTTATGGCTGTAGTCATGGTGAGCCCCACCTCTTCGAAGAACTCCTCGGCTTCGGTTTTCAGCGCGTCATCCATGCGTATAGTTAGTGATGTTGTCATTGCGTTTGTCCTTTCTTGTTGTGAAAACGCGTGCATTATAGCATATTTGCCGTGCAAAGTCAACAAGTCGCGGAGGTTTTCAGAAATTACAAAACAGGGGAGGGACGCGCTCCCGTGCGTC
>DFGM01000062.1:1448-8362 GCA_002371755.1 Verrucomicrobia bacterium UBA3750
ACGCAGAGCCGCAGAGTCGCAGAGTGACGGTTTTCGCGGCGAGAAGGTTATGCTGGATGCCGGCGAGACGAAGGTTTTGCGGTCGAAACTTTCGACCATAGACGGTTTTGCAATCACAGGGTGTGACCGCAAGATAAGCGCCAAGTCCCGATACAACCCCAAGGCCTTCATCGAAAAAGGTCTTTGCCGGATGACGACTGGCAGCCAACCCATTTCACAACAAGAGAGAGAGGAGAAAAGACAATGAAACACAAACTGATTGAGAAAATAACGCGATTCCTCGCGCCCCCGGCGCGTATAGTCGCCATGCGCCTCGCCATCGCAGCGCTCGCCGCCCTCGCGGCAGGCGGAGCAGGAGCGGCGACAGATAAAACCAACCCTGTCACTGATGATAATCAGTCGTACACTTACAATTACACCGGTAGCGGTGCATGGACTGCAAGTGATTGGGATCCTGCGCCTTCCGCCGTGCCTCAGGCTTCCGGTTCTGGTGTGTGGGATTCGCTTTTGATTGACGGCAACGTGGCCGTGACCGCCCCCGCACATGTCGAGGGTTGGTCTTTTCGCATAGGTCTTTTCGGTGGTGCGACGCTGACTGTTCCGTATATCCGCTACTGGAACGGAACTGCATACGCCGTTGTCGATACCGGCTCGAAACTCACGATACAATCCATCAATACTTCGGACAATTGGAATGCAACGGTCAACTATTATGTCGCTGCGGCGGGCGGTATCACATATACGTGCGCATTCAATCCCACGGTTACGGCAAACGCGATATACAACTACAACCTCAAGGGTGCTGGTAGCGTAGTGTACGAGCTGGCCGTAAGCAGAGGATCGCACGTCATCAAGCAGGCGGATGTCACGCTCTCAGGAAATGCAACGCCTTCAGTTGAATCCAAGATGCTTGTTTCGTTCGGCAGCGGCACCACCGCAACCTTCACCGCCGACGCCGCTATCAAGGTCTATGACACCGACGGCACCACGCTTGTCGAGACCGTCAACCTCGCTGAGGTGAAAACCGCTCCCACCCTCACCGCGGACGATCCGGTCGGCTCTTGCGAACTCGTCAAGACCTCCACGGGCATCGTCCTTAAATATGTCGATGGCGACCCCTCTGCCGTCGTCGCAAAGACATACAAGCCCTCCATCAACATCAACTTCTGCTTTGGCAACGCGCCTTTGACCACAGCGGCGGATGTGGGGTACAGCGACTATGCTGTCCCCGGCACCTCTTGGAACAACATGACTTCTACAAGCCCTTCAAGCGGCAACGGCACGTTCACGACCCCGCTTTCAGATGTTTACGCAGTCAAAACCGACGGAACGAAGTCTCTCGTCTCCGGCGCGTCCGTCGCGCTTTCCGGAACGCTCGGGTCCTACAGGTGCAACTCTCTTGCCGCCGCAACCGACCTCCGCCACGGCTATATCGACGAAAACGCCAACAATACCGCCCCTACCGTCACCGTTTCCGGCATCCCGTACGACAAGTACAAGGTTGTCGTTTATACGGCGACCGATTCGGCCAACAGCGCATTCGGCTATGTTTCGGTCAACGGCACCGATTATACATATGCCAACGGTGCTGTCGCTGAGGGCACAGCGGCGTGGGGCGCGTCCGGCGCGCAGGATACGGCCAATGCGCTCGCCGAAGGCGTCAACGTGCTAGTTTCGCCTGTCGTCTCCGGCGCGACGGCTACAATCGTTGGCCACAAGTCGAACGGGCGCGGCTGCATCGCCGCCGTGCAGATCGTCAAGGTCGCGCAGACTGTCGGCGAAAACGACCTCCTCATCGAACTCGACGGCGACAGAACTTATACATTCGACGAAGCCAAGGCCTACAGCGGCACCGTTTACGTCCTCGGCGAAGGCACGGTGACGTTTGCCGGCGCCGCCTCCACCGCCGCGACGCTCCATATCGGGCCCGCCGCCGCCGTCAACATGGTCGGCTCCGCCCTTACCCCCACTGCCGTCACCGGCAACGGCACGGCGGTGTATGATGGTGCCAAGCCGACAACCGGCCTTGGTTGGACCGACAGCGCAAATTGGCAGGGAACGCTTTGGGTGATAAATTGTTCGTCTTTCACTCAAGTTCTTCCCAATACTGTGGTAAACGCGAATTCAATCCTTCGCTTGACGGACTGCTCTGGGTATTTCAACAATAGCGACAACGCGCAATCTTGCGACGGCACACTCGAACTTGTCGATGGAAATTCTGCGGCATTTACCGTAAGCGACGGCTATTCGTCCTATGGTATGACAACATTTGCAAAGCTTATCGGTGACGGAACACTGACCCACTCAAAAGGCGCGGTTCATCAACGATATGTATTTACCGACCCCTCGGAATTTAATGGGACGATTAACATTCCTGCCGGAACCGAAACTTACGGCACGGGCAATAACAGACCGCTCCGCGTTATTCTTGGCAATTATAGCCAATTAGCCAGCGCACCGTCGCAAGGCTCTATTACAATTGCTCCCGGAGCGACTGCAACGGTGGCTAGCGGCAAGACATGGACGGCAGCCGGTGGAGGAATTGCAGTATATGGCACTTTGAATGTCAACGGCACCCTTGCCGTGTCATCGTCCGCGACAGCCGCCGTCTCCGGCTCTGGCACGGTGGTGTTCACCGGCCGCGCTCCGACGCCTGTTGATGGCGAGAACGAGACGAAGTGGTGGAAGAACGCCAACTGGACGGGCACGGTGCAGATTGCCAGCGTGAACAATATGACGGGCAACGACACAGGAACGAAGATCGCGTTCAACGATTACGGCAATGCTAATTCAATTGTTGAACTCAACAATGTTACAGGCTGGCTCCCGAACAACTATACTTGCACGCCCAAACTCAAGATAACCGGCACACTCTCGCTGAACAATGGTTCGTCTGGCAAGGATAACGCTTTCAAGGTCGGGACGCTTCTCGGCAGCGGGACGATCAGCGGTTCGAGTTCCGCGCCTACTGCGGTGCTCAATGTAACAGGCGATTCGTCTGGCTTCACAGGGACCATCGGGTTGAACGACTCAAAGTGCATTGTCTTCGGTTCGACGATTCCCGACACTCTCGCCAAAGGCACAATCTACATATCCGAAGGCGCTGTAGCGGAGATTAAGACGACAACCGGTAGCTGGTGGGCTACAGGCGGAATCGTCGTGAACGGCACATTGAAGGTTACCGATCGCGATAGGTGGGGCGGCGGCACGGCCATGACCCTCGGCGATAACGGCATCCTCGAATTGACGAGCACCGCCAACAAAGAAGAATACAAGGACTACTCCGGCGTCACCGGCACCGGCACCATCAAGTATTCTTCGACGGCGGGATGGCGTCTCTTCCCGAATACCAGCGAAAAGATGCCCGCGACGACGCTCACCATCCAGACGGAACTTGTTGATTCGCTTATCATCGCTTGCACGAGCGATACGGTCATCGGCAATCTCGCAGGCTCAAAGAACATCCGTTCCGACTGGGGCGACAACAGCGCAAACGGCAGAACGCTCACCGTCACCCAGTCGAAGGACACCGAATGGAGCGGCAGGTTCGTCTCAAACCGCATAACGCAGTTCAACGTCAACCCGGGTGCGTCCACGACGGGAACGCTGACGCTTTCCGGGACGCAGACGATTTCGATGCCAGCGACGATCAGTGGCTCTGTCAATCTCACCGGCACGTGGGTAGGCGCGACGACGGTTTCTGGCACGTTCGGCGGCACGGGAACGCTGACGGGCAATCTCACGTTCAGCGACGGCTCGACATTCAAGGCGTTTGCGAGCGATACGGATGGGTTGTCTGTCTCCGGTACGGTTACGACTCCTGGCAGTGGTACTGTTACGGTTGATGTCAGCGCAATTTCAGAGAGCATTACCGCTAGCGGCGTTACGCTGATTTCTGGTGGCGTTTCTGAAGTCGGCACGTTTGCAGTTGATAGCGCCTATCGTCTTGCTGTTGATGGTAGCGCTAGCGCGCTCAAGGTCTATCCTGCGGTCACGTATGTGGCAGAATACGGCGGCATTCAGTACGAGACCGTCAAGAAGGCAATCGATGCGGCGGAACAGGCGGGCCAGACTTACGCCGCCGTCACCATTCTCGACCAGAACGCGACCTGCCCCGACGGGTATTATGTCGATAAGGAAAACTCCAACGCCCTTACCAAGTACCAGGCGGCGTATGTTTTGACCGATTCTACTGTCGCGTATTACAAGACTGCGCAACTGGCGGTTGAAGGACTGGAAGCGCTAGTGCCAGGGACAAGCATAAACTTCGATCATTTCGAGGTCTACGACGGAAGCAATGTCGCCATGAGCATGAATCCGGCGAAAACTGTTTGGGCAACGCTGCAAAGGCCATTCAAGGTCAAGTGCCTTAATGGCGCAACAGTTGCGGTGACCATCAATTCCGTAGAGTTCGACCTTTCCGTCGGTGATCCAGATGAGAATGGCATTGTCACCTACACGAAGACGAACAAGGCCACAACTTACGTGTGGGTTGCTACGTCGGCCCAAGCATATGCTCGCCCGAGTTATTGGAAAGTCGGCTCTGCGGAAGGTGCAACGGCTACACGCACTCCTGATGCTACTGACACGGTTGTCATTGGAGACGGTGCATCTCTGAGCGGTTTGTCTTCGTCATGGAGCGTTGCGGCGTTGCAGGTGTCCGGGACGGTGACGTTCATCGGCGGCGGGACGCTTACTTCGGCTAGCGCGATTACGCTCGGCGCGAACGACTCCATCGTGATTACCGGCACGCTGAGTCCCGTGCCGACGACATCTGTCGCCGACTCGTACGTAAAGGAAACCGGCGACACGACGAAGACGTACGCGGTCGATGCGTACAACACGGTGACGTTCACCGGGGCGACGGCGACGCGCACGGACAATCTCGGCGACGCGATCAAGGATGGCGACACGATTACGTTCACGCTCGATGCCGGCGAAGGATACGCGGTCGATACTGTGACGGCGTCGAGCGGCGAAGTGACGGAATCGAACGGCGTGTATTCCTACACGGTGACGGAGAACGCGACAATCACGGTGACGACGGTATCTACGGCCGTGACGTTCAGCGACGTCGAGTTCGACTACTACGTCGGTTATGGTTCGGCGAAGTCCGTGACTGCGACGGTGACCGGCGAAGTCGCGGAAGGCACGGCGTGGACGCTGACCGTAGGCGGGACGGAGTATGCCGGCGGAGTTTACGACAGCGCGACCGGCAAGGTGACGTGGACGCCGGCGAACGGCATTCAGAATCTCGCGGCCGGCCAGGCGCTGAGCTACTCGATCGCGGCAACCGGCGGCAGCACGGGAACGCTGGCGAATCAGCAGACGACGGTAGGCAACGTGGTCGATGGGTGGATCGCGGAAGACGCGACGCACAACGGCACGGGCACGTGGTCGCCCGCGATCTCCTACACCGAAAGCGTGGCGTCGGTTTCCGACGCGACATTCACGGCGGCGAGCGCGTCGGCCGGCAATGTCGTGACGATCGCGACGACGCTGAAGTTCGGCGATTGCGGCGACAGCGAAGTCAATGTCGGCCCTGCGCAGGCGGCGATAAAGATCGACAGCGAAAACGATGCGTACGTCTTCAAGGTCTGGACGCGCGCGGACGCTTCGTCTCAGCCCGCATGGGCGACGATCACGAACTTCACGCCCGATCCGGCGGAGCAGTACGCCGTGACGGTGGTGTTCGACTACACCGCCGGGACCTACACGGTGAACGTCGGCAGCACGCAGCTCGCGGCGGGCGCGACGACGGCGTTCCTCAACGCGCTGGCGGGCGCTTCCAACGTGAGCGCAATCGAGTTCAACGGCACCGGCGAATTCGCGTCGCTCGCCGGCTCGTACGTGAGCGCGGGCGGCATCACGGAAACGGTCGGCACTGCCACCGTCCCCGTAGCCGATACATGGGTGGCGGCGAAAATGGCCGGCAAGACCGTCGCCGAGGCGCGCGCGCTGCTCGCCCCCGCGAGTACGGTCGCCGCGAAGACGACATCGTCCGGCGCGACATACAACTACTTCGCGTGCTACGCGCTCGGCCTCGATCCCGAAGACGACACTTCCGCGCCGCTCATCTCCGCGGCGTCCGGAGACGCCGGGAAGCTGACGTTCTCGCTTGCGAACATCACCGTTCCCGACGGCATCACGGTCACGGCGACGCTGAAGAGCAGCGCCACGCCCGACGGCGAATACGCCGGCGCGCAGACGGCGCAGGCGATAGGCACGCCTGAAGGCACGCAGCTCACCGGCGGCATCGTGTTCGATCCCGCGGCGATGGAAGGCGCGATCGAGTTCTTGAAGTTCGATCTCGACATCGGCGCGACGGTCCAGCCGTAGCAGGCGCAAAATTTCGGGCGGCTGGTTACCGCCAAGTGGCCGCCGGGGATTTCTCTCTCTCCACGGTCGCGCCAAATGGGCGGTTGGTTGCCGCCAAGTCCCTCGCGGACGGGTTTAGCTAACCCTCCGCGAGGTGCGTTTTTTTCTCCAGCGACAGGAAGCGCTCCGGGGCCTGGACGCCGCTCCGGCTCTCCAAGGCGCGCGCGCCGTCAATGCAAATTCCCGCGCGGAACCCCCGGCCAGCCGCCGTAAAATATGCTATAATATGCGATTGTCATGGCTGAAGAGAATAAATCGTCGTTGGACGCGCTGAGCGCGCTTTGCAAGCGCCGCGGTTTCATCTACCATTCGTCGGAGATTTACGGCGGCATGCCGGGTTTCTGGGACTACGGTCCGCTGGGCAGCGAGCTGAAGCAGAACGTCAAGGCGGCGTGGTGGCAGTTCACCGTGCGCGGCCGCGAGGACGTCGCCGGGCTGGACGCCACGATCATCATGCACCCGCGCATCTGGAAGGCGTCCGGCCATCTCGACACCTTCGCGGACCCCATGACGATGTGCAAGCAGTGCAAGAAGCT
>DFGM01000027.1 GCA_002371755.1 Verrucomicrobia bacterium UBA3750
TCTCCTCGCCCGGCACCTATACGACCTTCTCCTCCGTCGGCGCGGACGGCGAGGCGATACGCGACGGCTTGATGATTATCCTGAGATGAGCCTCTGGAGTTTCTTCGCGTTGGCATTCGCATCGGCGGCCTTTCGGCTTTCCGCCGCCGATGTGGAATGGTCGCTTGGCCGCAACGCGGCGCGCGAGGGCGATGTCGTCGTCGTCGACACGCGCGGAACGCGCGCGGGCGGTGCCGTCCACAGCAAGTTCGACCTCGGCGGCATGACGGGCGGCGTGCGCGCGACAATCCGTGCACGTGGCAAAGGCATTGGCCGCCCCGACAAGTCGTACTTCGGTCTCAAGTTCATGTTCCGCTACACCGATCCTGAAACCGGGGCGGTGAAGTATCCGCAGGCCGACCACAAAGGCGGCGACTTCGACTGGACGACGCTGGAACTCGTCACCGACCTCGGAACGAGGCCGGTCGGCGAAGTCACAGTGACGCTGGGCTTGCAGAACGTGGCGGGGCGCGTGGAGTTCGACCTCGCCTCCTTCAAGGTCGAGCCGTTTGCGCTCTACGAGTTTCCGCGCACGAACAGTAACTTCAAAGTGCGCTATCCCAAGCGTCTCGCCGGACGTCCGCAATTGCGCGGCGCGATGCTCCCCTGCGACCCGACCGAAGACGACATCCGCACTCTCGCCTCGTGGGGCGGAACGATCGGACGCTTCCAGATGTCGCGCAACTTCCAGGTGATCGACGCCAACCTCGACTTCCCCGAATACGAGCGCTGGCTCGATGGGCGGCTCAACCTCCTTGAAAAAGTCCTCGGCTGGGCGCGGAATCACGGCATGATGATCTGCGTGGATCTGCACGTTCCGCCGGGGAGCATTCGCGACAACGGCGAGATGCGGATGTTCACGGACAAGGCGTGCCTCGACCTGTATGTCAAGTGCTGGGAGAAGATCGCCCGCCGCTTCAAGGGCAACACCGACGTCATCTACGGCTACGACCTCCTGAACGAGCCGCACCAGAACCGGCACGAGGTGCCGTATTCCTACTGGGATGCTCAGTGCATGGCGGCGGAGGCAGTCCGCCGCATCGACCCCGATACGGCAATCGTCATGGAGGCGAACCTGTCGTCGAGCGCCCCGGCCTACGAATACATGTCGCCGCTTGCGATGCACAACGTCATCTACGAGATCCACATGTACATTCCGTCTGAATACACCCACCAGGGCGTGCACGGGTGGAGTCCGCCTAAGAAGTGGCCCGACGAGTCGAAGGGATGGAACAAGGAGATGCTTCGCCGCAAGCTCGCGCCCGTAGTCGCGTTCGCGAAGCGGCACGACGCGAGGATCTTCGTCGGCGAGTTCTCCGCGATTGCGTGGGCGCCGGGCGCGGAACGGTACCTGAAGGACTGCATCGAGCTCTTCGACGAATACGGCTGGGACTGGTGCTACCACGCCTTCAACGAATGGCGCGGCTGGAACGTCGAATACGCTGGCGATTCACTGGACAACCTCCGGCGTACCGGCGACACGCCGCGCAAAAGGGTTCTCATTGACGCTTTCCGCAAAAACGATTGATTCATTCGACAGGAGAAACAAAGAATATGGGCAACGCAATATCAAGGCGCGGTTTCATTAAGCTCGCTCTTGGAGGAGCGGTCATGACGGCGCTCGACTGGCGAGTGTGGGCCGAAAGCGAGGGTCTGCCCGCTTATTACGGGGATTACCTTGCCGGCATCGCGTCCCGCCTGAGACGGCTGGAAGCATGCTGCGACGACTCCTTTTTCTTCATCACCGATTTGCACATACCATCGAACAGGTGCGTCTCGGGCAGGATACTCGCGAAACTTGTCGCCGAAACGGGAATCAAAAAAGTCCTTTGCGGCGGCGACATGCCGGAGGCGTTCGGCGGCAAAGAATCCGTAGAGCGCACAATAGCTTCGTATCGCCGCGACTGGGTTGAGACGGTGGAGAATGCAGGCGGGCTTTTCTATCCCGCCAGGGGGAATCACGATTTTACGATTCGCGACAAACCTGGCGCTCCGGACGGCTGGACCCTCTCCGGAGCGGAGGCTGCAAAGATTCTGATGGATACCGTTGCCGTCAAGTCGAACGCAGTCGCCAATCCCGGCGATCCGGAATCGTGCTACTACTATTTCGACGAACCGGAGAGGGGCATCCGCTATATCGTAGCGGATACTACGGATTCGATCCGCACGGACAGGACGTACTGGGCGGTGAAGTACGGCATGGGAGAAAGGCAGCTTGTCTGGCTTGCGGAAAACGCACTGATGACTTTGCCGGCCGGATGGGTGGCTGTCGTCATGCACCACATTCCCGTGACGAGAATTGTCAGCGGCGAAAACGACGTGCCGGAGATATTCGCACCGTGGCGCAACATGCTGGAGGCATACCAGAACCGCGGGAAGGCGAAGGTAGCCGACAAGGAGTTCGATTTTGCCGGTTGCGGCGGGCGCATATTGTGCAGCCTGACCGGGCACGAACACGCCGAGCGACAGACTTTCCAGAACGGAATATGGCATATAACCGAGCCGTGCGACGCCGCATACAGCGATTATATCGTCGGATCCGGCCCGTGGTGCGCAAATCTGCCAAAGAAGGAGAAAGGCACGGTATTCGAGCAGACGTTTGACGCGGTCCATATCGACCGCAGAAACAACGTCCTTCATTTTACGCGGATTGGCGGAGGCGCGGACAGGGTGTACCATCTCGCGGTGAAAAGCGTAGGGGCGGGCGAGTCTCTTCAACTCAGGCTGGCGGCCAAGGAGAAAACCGGCTGGCGGTGCTACGATTCGGACAAAATGGCGAAATCACCCAACCCCCAGAACAAATATCAGCATTTCTGCAGGTATTTCAACGAAACGGCCGAGATATCTCCAGAGGGAACTGTCCATGCGAAGACAGCCGGCGGTACGGTTGCGCTTGCAATGTGCGAAGACGGGCGCAAAGTTCTTTTCCCTGTTGCGGTCACGGCAAAAGCTCCGTTGCGTCTGCGCGTCGGCACATACAACATACGTTATGTAAAAGGCGACATTGGCACTGAAAACGCGTGGGAGCGGCGGCGTGACGACCTGGTGGCGCTTGTGCGTTCGCTCGATCTGGACGTGTTCGGATTGCAGGAGATGTGCCCCGAACAGGAGCAGTATCTGCGCGCCAAGTTCCCTGAATACGGCTACGAAGGCGACTACCGCGGTGCGAGCCGCAAAGGTGACGAGGCTTCGCCGGTGTTTTACCGCAAGAGCCGTTTCGACGTCGAGAAGAAAGGCACGTTCTGGCTTTGCGAGACGCCCGATGTCGCAGGCGTCGTGGGATGGAAAGGTCTTTGCCCCAGGGTAT
This sequence comes from Verrucomicrobia bacterium UBA3750, assembly GCA_002371755.1. Taxonomy (GTDB): domain Bacteria; phylum Verrucomicrobiota; class Kiritimatiellia; order RFP12; family UBA1067; genus UBA1067. The sequence continues at coordinate 3,347 of DFGM01000027.1, forward strand.
GCTCGTATCTTGTTTTGCGCGACAAGGCTACAGGAGTGCGCTTCGCATTCGCCAATACACATACGGACAGCCGAAGCGCAGAGGCGCGCGAGAAAGGGATGCAGCTCATCATCGAGCGCATGAGGGAATTCGGCAACGGCGCGCCTATCGTGTTTACCGGCGACCATAATTGCAACGAGACCGAAGCGCCTGCAAAAGCCGTCTCGAAGATGCTCCGCAACGCGCTTTACGAATCCGAAACGCCGCCGCAGGGTCCGTGGCGATCTTTCAACGGCTGGGTCTGGCGCAATCCCGACACGGAACGTCCGGCTCTGGACGCATTGAGGGAAACTCCGGATAAACGCAACGCCAATGATCGGGAACCGCGTATCGATTACATATACATCTCGCAAGGCGTGCGGGTTTGCGACTATAGGACGGTTGGCGATGCGCGGGCGGGCAAGCGACTTTATCCGAGCGACCACTTCCCCGTCGTGGCGACAATCGAAATGCCGCGCCTGCAGTGAAACGTGTCGAAGCGGCAGCGCTCCGTATGGCCGTTTCGCGGTTGCCTGAAGAGTTGCGCTATGTAGTGGTGATGCATTACTTCAACGGCTTCTCGGTTACCCAAGGAAGTTTCGCCACAATGCCCACACGTCCCCCCGCTATTCGCTGAAATATGATATAATATGCGGCCAAGGAACGAAAGGATAGACAAAAGATGTCTGAAGAGTGCACTCATGATTGCTCGACGTGCGGGAAGTCGTGCAACGACAGAAAGCAGGGCGAGAAATTCAATTTCGCGGCAAAACCGAACAAGGCTTCGAAAATCGGCAAGGTCATCGCCGTTGCGAGCGGCAAAGGAGGGGTCGGAAAAAGTTTCGTGACGACCATGCTTGCCGTATCGGCCATGCGCAAGGGGCTCAAGACCGGCATTCTCGATGCCGACATAACAGGGCCATCCATCGCCAGGGCGTTCGGAATCGAAGGCGGCACATACCAGAGCGAGGACGGCATAGAGCCGCGCACCAGCAACGGCGGCATCAGGGCGATTTCCCTCAACATGCTCGTCGAAGATCCTTCCGACCCCGTCATATGGCGCGGACCCGTGATCGCCGGCGCCGTGAAACAGTTCTGGAGCGACGTCCATTGGGGCGAACTTGACGTGATGTTCGTGGATATGCCCCCGGGGACGGGCGATGTGCCGTTGACCGTATTCCAGTCCCTGCCCGTTGATGGCGTGGTAATCGTATCATCGCCGCAGGAGCTCGTGGAGACGATTGTCTCCAAGTCCGTGAAGATGGCGAACATGATGAAGATGCCTGTTCTCGGTCTCGTAGAGAACATGAGCTATCTCAAATGCCCGGATTGCGGCAAGGAAATCGAGCTTTTCGGCGAATCAAAGGCTCAGAGGCTCGCGGAGAAGTTTTCGATTCCGAGTTTCGTGCGCCTGCCCATAGACCCCTCTTTTGCCAAGTCTATCGACGCGGGGGCTGCGGAGTTTATCGAGATTCCCGAACTTGAGGGGCTTGCAGCATCATGTTTGAAGTAACAGTGCTTTCGGTCCTGCAGGGGATAGCGGAGTTTCTGCCCATATCCAGCTCGGGGCATCTGGTAATCGCGCAGAATCTGCTGGGGGTGAACGCTCCCGGGATGCGGCTTGACGTATTCCTGCATCTCGGCACGCTCTTGGCGATAGTGGTCTATTACTGGCGCACTGTGGCGAGGCTTCTTGCATTGCGCGGCGAAAGCCTCTCCTATATAATAAGGATAGTAGCAAGTTCACTGCCTGCCGTGGCGGTCTATTTCATCTTCAAAGACCAGATTGAGGCGCTGTTCGAAAACTCGCGGATGGTCGGGGCGCTGTTGATGTTCACCGGCGCGATACTCTTGGGGACGAAATACATGCCGCGCGGGGGGCGTGACGTATCATTTTTGCGTGCGCTTGCGATGGGCGCGGCGCAAGCGTTGGCGCTTCTCCCCGGAGTATCGAGGAGCGGCATGACGCTTGCGGCGGCGCGCTGCGCCAAGGTGGAGGCCGGGAAAGCGGCGGAGTTTTCGTTTCTCATGTCGGCGCCTCTTATCGCGGGCGCGGCCATTCTGGAACTTGTGAAAGCCGCGGATGAAGTCGCCGCGGCCGGAGAACCGGGCTGGGGGGTGGTCGCATACGGCGCAATCGTCGCCGCAATCGTCGGCTACGCCTCGCTTGCGCTGCTTGTCAGGCTGCTCAAGGGGCGCGGATTCTGGTGGTTCGGCGTCTACTGCATGGCAGCGGGCCTTGCCACGCTCGTATTCGTGAAATAACTTTAGCCAAAGGAAGCGAGAGCCATGGGAAGCGAAACGGACCCAAGGATTGAGGCGATGCGGGCAATGGTTTCCCGCCTCAACGAAGCTGCGGCGGCCTACTATTCCGGCCGCGGCGAATTGATGACCGACTTCGAATGGGATGCGCTTTTCGATGAACTTGCCGCCCTGGAAAAGTCGACCGGTATCATTCTGCCCGATTCCCCCACCCACAACGTCTCTTCCGGCGACACGAAAGAAGACAAGGAAAAGCACGAGTTCGCCGCACTTTCCCTCGCCAAGACCAAAAGCGTGGCGGAACTCGCCAAGTGGGCGGGTGGCAGGCCAATCTGGCTTTCATGGAAGCTGGACGGCCTGACCCTCGTCGCAACCTACGACAACGGCAAGCTCTCACGCCTCGTCACGCGCGGAAACGGCGAATACGGCACCAACATCACGCGCCTCGCGCCGGCAATCCAAGGCATCCCGGAGCATATCCCCTTCCAAGGTCATCTCGTCGTCAGAGGCGAAGCCGTCATTTCCTATGCGGACTTCGAGGAAATCACGGCCGAAGCGAGCGAAGATTACGCCAATCCGCGCAACCTCGCCTCCGGTTCGCTCTCGCTGAAAGACCCCGCCGAAGTGGCAAAGCGCCGCCTGCGCTGGATTCCCTTCACGCCTGTATATATAGAAGGAGAAGACGACCTCGCGTGGGGCGAAAAGATGTCCAGGCTTGAAGAACTCGGCTTCAAGTGCGTGGAACGCGAGCGAATCGCAGAGCCTGCCGTCGCAAACATCTCCGCCACGATAGAACGCTGGACGAAAAACGTCACCGACCGCATCAACCCCTACCCGGTGGACGGGCTTGTAATCTGCTATGACGATACGCTCTATGCGCGCGGCGGCAGCGTGACGGGGCACCACGCGACCCGCGCCGGCCTCGCCTTCAAGTGGGCGGACGAGACAGCCGAGACGGCGCTTGACCACATTGAGTGGAGTTGCGCCGTCGCATCCATTGCGCCGGTGGCCGTTTTCGCTCCCGTATCGCTGGAAGGCACTACAGTGCGCAGGGCCTCGCTCTGCAACATTTCCGAGCTTGAACGGCTCGGCATTGGCGGCAAGGGCACGAGGCTCGAAGTCATAAAGGCAAACAAAATCATCCCCAAGGTCGTAGCCGTGAAGGAAAAGGCGGGAGAGGCGCAAATCCCTTCTGCCTGCCCGGTGTGCGGCGCACCAACCGAAATAAACGTCTCTCGCTCCGGCACAAAGACTCTGCGCTGCACAAACGGCGAATGCCCGGCAAGGGAACTCAGGAAGTTCATGCGTTTCGTCTCGAAGGATGGCTTGGATATCGACGGCCTTGCGGGCAAGACGCTTGCCAAGTTCATCAACCTGGGATACCTCAGAACCCTCCCCGACATCTACCGCCTCGGCGCTCACGCACCGGAAATTGCCATGCTTGAAGGCTTCGGAAGGAAGAGCGCGGATAAGATCGTCGCCTCCCTTGAAAAGGCGAAGAAGCGCTCCGCCGTGAACATACTTGTGGCACTGGCTATTCCATTATGCGGACGCGATGTGGCGCGAAGGCTCCTCTTTGCGCACGAGAGCCTTGCCGGACTTGTCGCAAAAGCGCGCGAAAATGCGTCCAATCCCACCGTCTTTGCCGGAATAGACGGCATTGGCGAGGCGAAATCGGCCGCATTCACGCTCTGGTTCGCGGACGAACGCCATTCGGCCATGGTAGACGACCTCCTCCAGATGGTCGAAGTGGAGGAGCTTGAAAAGCCGTCATCCGGCGGGAAATGCGCAGGGCTTACGTTCGTCATCACGGGCGACGTGCATATCTACGCCAACCGCGCCGAATTGAAAGCGTATATCGAGTCGCAGGGCGGCAAAGCCGCGGGAAGCGTCTCGGCAAAGACTTCGTTCCTCATCAACAACGATGTCGAATCGACATCGGGGAAGAACAAGAAAGCGAAAGAGCTTGGAATCCCAATCCTTTCGGAAGAAGAGTTCCAAGCCCGTTTCGCCTGATGCGCCCTCTATTAGCGCGCGAGCCAGCCGCCGTCGCAGGCGTATGTGTAGCCGTTGAGATAGTCGGAGGCGGGGGAAGCGAGGAATACGCAAATGGCGGCGAGATCCTCGGGCGTGCCCCAGCGACCTGCGGGAATACGGTCAAGTATCGCCTTGTTGCGCGCCGCATCTTCGCGAATCGGGCGCGTATTCTCGGTGGCGATATAGCCAGGCGCAATCGCGTTTACGCAGATATTGTGCTTGGCAAGTTCGTTCGCCATAAGCATGGTGAGGGACTTGATGCCGCCCTTGGATGCCGCGTAGCCCGGCACGAGAATGCCGCCCTGGAAGGAAAGCATCGATGCGATGTTGATGATCTTGCCGCCCTTGCCCTGCTTTATCATCTGCTTGGCGACTGCCTGCGAGAGGAAGAATGGCGCGGAAAGATTGATAGCGAGCACGAGATTCCAGTTTTCGGCGGAATGTTCCGTGAACGGCTGGCGCTTGATGATGCCGGCGTTGTTCACGAGAATGTCGATGTGGCCAAACTCCTTCACGGTCTCCGCGACGATCCTCGGCGCCTCTACGTCTCCTTTCGAGAGGTCTGCATTGAGCGCGAGAGCCTTGCGGCCGAGCGCCTTTATCTTGCCGACGGTCTCTGCCTGGTCGATAACATCCACGCAGACGATATCCGCGCCAGCTTCCGCCATGCCGACTGCGTAGGCCTGGCCGATGCCTCGCCCGGCTCCGGTGACAATGGCCACCTTGCCATCGAGTTTGAATTGGTCTAGTATCATTTGCTTCTCCTTGTTGGTGATTTGTGATGAGTGGTAGACGAGGCTCTTAGCGCATGGCGTCGAGCGGCACCTTGTCCATATCGCCATAGTTCAGGTTTTCTCCGCCCATGCCCCAGATGAACATATAGTTGCAGGTGCCTGCGGCGGAATGGACGCTCCATTCGGGCGAGGCGATGGCCTGCTCGTTGTGGAGCCAGACGAGCCTCTGCTCCTGCGGTTCGCCCATCTGATGGCAGATGGCCTGGCCGGCAGGGACGTTGAAGTAGTAATACGCCTCCATGCGGCGTGCGTGGACGTGCTGCGGCATAGTGTTCCAGACGCTTCCCGGCATGAGTTCGGTAAGCCCCATCTGGAGTTGATTGCAACCGCCGCCGGCGACTTTGCTCAGAACCGGCCACACGATAAGCTGGTTGATAACGCGGTCGTTCGATTCGGCCATGGAACCCGCCTTGATATAGTTGCCCTTCGTGTAGCCGGGCTTTTCGCAGGCCTGGTCGCTCGTAATCCTCTGCGTCACGTACTCCTTGTAGGCGGGTGCCGAGTTGATATAGAACTTCGCAGGCTTGGCCGCATCGGCGGAGCGGAAGGTCACGGACTTCTTGCCGCACCCCACGTAGAGCGCCTCCTTGAACTCGAGTTCGTAATCCTTGCCGTCCACGTTCACGATACCCGTGCCGCCGGTGTTGATTACGCCGAGTTCACGCCTCTCAAGGAAGTATTCGGCCTTGAGCGGGTCGATCGTCTCTAGTTTCAACGTCTCGTTGACCGGCATCGCGCCGCCGTAGACAAGGCGGTCGTACATCGTGTAGGTGAGGTTGATTTCATCGGGAACCATCACCTTTTCCATCACAAAGCGTTCGCGTATGGTGGAAGTGTCGTAATGCTTGACGTCCGCAGGGTGGCAGGCCGTCTGGATTGAGTAGTTCATCGCCGCGGCGAGAAGTATTGTGCCTATCATTTTTCCGTGCCTTTCTGTTGTGTTTCAAGATTCTCGGACGACTGCGCCTTGACCGCGGCTTCCACCGTCCCGCCAACAACGCAGCCAATGATTCCCAAAGCGGTCTTGCCTATAATCTCCCCGACCTTGGCGCCAATCCGCGCTCCAGCCTCTTCAAACTGTCCATAGAGCCCCTGTACATATCCATGCCACTCCGAGGCGGTCTTGAAGCGTCCGGCCTCGGTCCAGTCGGCGCCAGCCATGACGGTGACGACGGGCTTGCCGGCATCCTCCTTGCAGAGGGGCTTGGTCATGACAAGCTTAGAGCCGTCTGGACCGTCGACCAGCGAAAGCGGCGAGCGCGCGTCAACCGCGAATATCGCGTTCATCATCGAGCCCTCCTCGCCCTCGCGGTTGTGAGGCGTTTCAAAGAGAGAGACAATGCACTTCTTCTCGTCGATGAACAAATCGCCCGTGTGCTCGCGTTCCGCGCTGAGGTCAAGACCAACGCCGACCTCGAGCCCCTCCGTCGGAACATCGTCGGACAGCTTCACCCCCTCGACAAAGAGAGAGCACCCTTTCGCAAGCACTATTCCGAGCGTCATCGTGCCACCGATCGGAAGTTTGTAATCGAGCTCGAAGGCGCAGCGCTCTTCGCAATTGGTTATGATGCGATAGGACACCCAGTCGCCGTAGTCTGGCAACCACTTGCCGTCCTTCCTGAACGCAACTCCGCCGACACCGCGACCGGGGCCTACGGCGTAGTCGTCCATGCCGAGACCCTTCACGTTCTTGTGCCAGTTGCCGTGTTTCCCCGGCTCTCGCAGGAGATGCACGACGAAGTTGTTCGTCGTCGCCTTGTTGAAAACGTCGATGCCGCTCCACTTGTGCGGATCTCCCGGCCCGTATGCACGAAAACCCGTTCTGTCGTTTTCCCAAAAGAAGTCGTTCGCACGCTCCGGCGCCTCCCCGCAGAGGCACGTGGCAGCAAGAAGAATCGCAGGCAGAAGGCTCATTTCAGCCTCCTTATGCGGACAAAGTTCACTGCGCACATGGCAAGCGCGAGAAGAAGCGCAATCGCCGCCCCCGCCCACTTGAGCGAAACGGTGAGATGGTAGAGCAGCCAGCACCAGAGGGCGGAAGCAAAGTCGAGCGCGGCCACGCCCTCCATGCCTTCCGGCACAACGTAGGCCGGGTCGTTCACCGCAACTACCGCCTTCGTGAAGGCGGGCGTCAGGTTTGTGATGAAGAACATCCCGACCACGAGCGAGACAAGACCGATGATGAACGTCTTGGGTACGTTGCCCTTGGTCACTGGAAGGACGCACGGGAAGAGATAGAACATACCCGCAAGCGACGCAAGAGGCAGGAACTTGTTGCCTGGCAAAAACGCCGCAAGCACCAAGATGACAGGTATCAAAAGTATGGATACGACGAGCGTGGTGGGATGACCTATGACAAGCGCCGGCGACATGCCGATAGAAAGCCCCTTCAACCCGGAGAACTTCTTCTCCACCATCGCGCGCGTCGATTCGGAAATCGGCTTCAAACCTTCGATGAAGAGCGCGGTTATGCGCGGTATAAGCTCCATCACCGCCCCGAGCGTCACGCCCAGCGCGAGTATCTTCGGGATGCGGTTGACGAGCGTAGATGCGTCAGGACACGCCAACGCGCCAATCACCGCGCCGATTACGACGCCAAGAAAAAGCGGGTCGCCGAAAAGCCCGAACTTCTTCTTCATTCCCTCGGCGTCGATATCGAGCTTCGAAAAGCCGGGAATCCTATCCAGAAGCCAGCTTATCGCAAGCGCAAAAGGCGTGAAGCTCTGGCAGAACGGCTGGGGAATGGAGATTCCTTCCATATCCTTGTAATAGGACTGAAAGCCTTTCGCCGTAAAGTCCGCCATGCAAAGCGTGATTACATAGAGGATTATCGCGGCGTAAAACGCCCAGGCAAGCGAATTCGTGGCATAGAAAACTATCCCGCCGAGGAACGCGAAGTGCCAATAGTTCCAGAGGTCGATGTTGACCGTGCGCGTAGTGCCCGTGACGAGCATGAGCACGTTTACGCCGAGGCAAACCGGGATGATGAATGCGCCTACCGCGGTAGAGTACGCAATTGCCGCCGCCGCAGGCCAGCCCAAGTCGAAATACGAAAGGTCGAGAGAATATATCTTCGTCATCTCCGCCAAGGCGAGGCCGAGATTGTTCGCGCCATTAGTGAGAAGCCCGGTGACGACGCCCAGGCCGACAAAGCCCACGCCCACCAAAAGACCGCTCTTTAGCGCCTTCTGGAACTTGATGCCGATGCACAAACCGAGGACTGTGAAAATCACCGGCATCATCACTGCCGCGCCAAGTCCGATTACATATGCGAAAACTTCCTTCATGATGGCGTGTATTGTAGCATATTCAGTGCGAGCTCGCCATCCCCCCTTTTGGTGAATGCCGGATACCGGGCGAAACTATTTTTTGCGCTTCTTGCCGGGCTTGTCGAACTTCTTCAAAACCTTGGCGGGTTTGCTGCTGAACCAACTGTAGCCTTTGCGCCTCTCGGGGTCGATTTCCTCGATATTGCGCTTCGGCACGCCGGAGCGGTCGCAGTAGAAAGGCTTGCACTCCTCCAGGTCGTAGAACCGCGCCCATTCTCCATTGTCCATCCTGTTCGCGCGAAACCACGCCGCAGCGCCTTCGATTGCAGCTTTCACCTCGGCGGATGGGTTTTCGATAGACATCAGCAATAGGACGAGATCGGCCGATTCCGCGCTGCAATATGACGCGAGTTCGTATTTCCGCCCGCTTGCGGGCTTGAGCGTCACCCTGTCATGCTGCTGGCACCAGACCGTCGGCTTGCCGTCCACACGGATTTGGCACTTTAGGACGCACTCTATGCCTTTGTCGAACGCAGCGCTCGAGCGCACCCGTGTCGCTTTGTCGAACATGGCGTAGTCCCCTTCCCCGCCGGCTATGTCGCGCATGAGTTCGAGCACGTTCAGCATCGCGTTGTCGTTGAACGTAATCTGCGTCCAGTAGCCTTTTCCCCGGTGCGGGAATTGCGCCCAACCGCCATTGTCGAGCTGAACGGACAAGAGCCACTCTACACCCCGGCGCGCCGCTTCCCTGGCCCGTTCGTCTTTGGTGTGCGCAAAGTAGCGCACGAGATAGCGGATTTCAGAGACTGTCGCATTATTATCTATCGTCGCGCTTGCAGCATCGCTCTTGGCCGCCATGATTTTGGCGCGCCTTGCCTCGTCGAACGGCTTGCGCTTGTCGATGTTCTTTGCCCAAGCGCCATTGTCGAGCTGGCACGTAAGCACGTTGTTCAGCACCGTTTCGTCAAGCGGCCAATTCCCAGAGCCGGCCGCGTTTGACGCCGCTGCCGCGATCATCGCAAATGCCGCCAAGATGTTCTTCATGGGAGAGTGTTCCTTTCTTGCGCCGGCCGTCAAGGCCGCTTCTCCCGGACGCTTTCGCCGGGAGAGCGCCGCCGGAGTTTCATCGATACTCTATCTTCGCCTTGGCGCGAAGTTCGTCGACATACGCCGCCATGGCACGGCCGCGAGCCTCGTGGCGCAGAAGGTCCTTTATCTGGTCGTGGACATCCACCAGATTCTGGGCTTCGCCGCCCCGTTCGTCCGCCTTGTATATGATATGGTAGCCGAAGTCGGTGGCGACCACTCCGGAAACCTCGCCCTTCTTCATCTCGAAGGCCGCTTTATCGAACTCCGGCACCATCATGCCGCGCCCGAACCACCCTAGCGACCCGCCCTGCTGCCCGCTCGGACAATCCGAATGCTTCTTCGCCTCCTCCGCAAAATCGCCGCCTGCGACCACCCGCTCGCGTATGGATGCTATCTTCTCGAATGCGGCGGACTTCGTCTCCGGCGCATCGGTTGGCGCCGCTTTCACGAGTATGTGCTGGCAAAGGACTTCGTGCGGCGTCACGTATTCCGACTTGTGCGCCTCGTAAAACGCCGCCACTTCCGCATCGGTGGGCTCCGCCACGCCCGAACACGCCTGATTGACAAGCATATTCACTCTCACGCCCTTCTCGAGTTCGCGCCTGAACGCCTCTTCGGTGATGTTCTGCTGCTTCAAGGCCGCCTTGAAGTTCTCCTCGCCGCCGACCTGGGTCTTCACCTTTTCGACCTCGGCATCGACATCCGCAGCCGAAACAGGCATATCCAGCTGCATCGCCGTATCAAGAAGAAGCTTTGCCCCTATCGCCTGCTCCAGCGCTTTCTCTTCAAGCTTCGGCAAGTTGGCTTTCACCTCTTCATAAGACATTCCATGACCAAGATAGAACTTCACGAGCCTGTCCAGTTCGAAATGGACCGCCTCGCCGCTTATCTCGACTCCGTTTACTATTGCTTTCTTCATAGGCCGCATATTATACCAAAAATCCGCTCCCCACTGCAAACGGAGGAGGGCGCTCGATTGCAGACGAGGCAACACCGGCGTTCGCCAAGTGTTGCCGCGGCCGAGGTTATTTGCGACGCGTTCTTTTACGGCCGGAAGAGCCGGATGAGGCCTCGCGCTTGAGCTTCGCAATCTGGTCGCGCAAAAAGGCGGCGCGTTCGAACTCCAGTTCGTCCGCCGCCTCGAGCATTTCTCGCGTCATCTCTGCAATCAATTCGGCGGTATTCATTGCGCCCTGTGCCTCCGCGCCCTGTGCCGCAGCCGTGACGCCAAACTTGCCGGCAGGCAACTGACTTCGGAAGATGTAGCTTCCCTCGTTCACTTCGCGCTTCACGGACTTCGGCGTGATGCCATGCTTCTTATTATATGCGGCTTGCTTCTTGCGGTGGGATTCCGTAATGCGAATAAGTTCTTTGATGGCGTCCGTCTCATGGTCTGCATACAGGATTACGCGGCCGTTCTCATGCCGGGCGGCCCGGCCGGACGTCTGGACAAGAGACGTAAGCGAGCGGAGAAAGCCTTCCTTGTCCGCATCCAGTATCGCCACGAGCTCCACTTCGGGAAGGTCCAGCCCCTCGCGCAGCAGATTTATGCCCACGAGGACGTCAAACTCGCCTTTCCTCAACCTTTGCAATATGGCTACTCGCTCTATCGCATCGATATCGGAATGCAGATACTCCACGCGAATGCCGATCTTGCGCAGATAATCGGTGAGGTCTTCGGAACTGCGCTTGGTGAGGGTGGTGACGAGAGTGCGCGCCCCGGCGGCGGCCACCTTGCGCACTTCCTCGACGAGGTCGTCGATTTGTCCGTTCAGGGGGCGAAGTTCGATTTTCGGGTCGAGAAGCCCCGTCGGGCGCAAAATCTGCTCGGCCACTTCATCGGCCTCGGAATATTCGAAATCGCCGGGCGTGGCGGAGCAATAGACGATTTGCCGCACTTTTGAGACGAACTCGTCGAACTTCAAGGGCCGGTTGTCCTTTGCGCTCGGCAGGCGGAAGCCGTAATTGACGAGCATCTGCTTGCGGGCCTGGTCGCCATTGTACATGGCTCTGATCTGCGGGACAGTGGCGTGGCTCTCGTCTATTATGGTAAGGAAGTCGTCCGGGAAATAGTCGAGGAGGCACTCCGGGGGCGAACCCGGAGCACGACCGGAGAGCGGACGCGAATAGTTTTCGATGCCGTTGCAGTAGCCGAGCTCCCGCATCATTTCGACATCATATTCGGTGCGCTCCCTGAGGCGCTGCGCCTCGAGAAGTTTGCCGTTCGCCTCGAAATATGCGAGCCTTTCGGCAAGCTCTGCGTTGATGCGCGCAAAGCCGGCCTCGAACTTCTCGCGGCTGATGACGAACTGCTTCGCCGGCGTAATCGTGACAGCCGGCATCGCGACGCCCCGCTTGCCGGTGAGAGGATCGATTTCCGAGATGGAATCCACCTCGTCGCCGAAAAACTCTATGCGCAACGCCTTCGTCTCGTAGGCGGGGAATACGTCTAGAGTATCGCCTCTCACGCGGAAGGCGCCCGGCTCGAACGCCATGTCGTTGCGCACATACTGCGCCTCCACAAGCCGGCGTATGACGTCGCTCCTGCCGGTCATATCCCCGCGATGCACCTTGACCGCCAAATCGCGGTATTCCTCGCTCTCGCCCAAGCCGTATATGCAGCTCACGGATGAGACCACAATCACGTCCCGTCGTGCGATAAGCGCGTTTGTGGCCGAGAGACGGTAGCGCTCGATTTCCTCGTTTATCGCCGCATCCTTTTCTATATAGGTGTCGGTCTGCGGGATATACGCCTCGGGCTGGTAGTAGTCGTAGTAGCTGATGAAGTATTCGACGGCGTTTTCGGGAAAGAAGTTCTTGAGTTCGCTGAAAAGCTGGGCGGCAAGCGTCTTGTTGTGCGAAAGAATGAGAGTAGGCCGCCCCCACTTTTGGATAAGGTTGGCCATCGTAAACGTCTTGCCGCTGCCGGTGACTCCCTGCAGGATGAGACGCCTATCCCCCCTTTTCAAGCCCTCGTAAAGTTTCGCCACGGCCTCCGGCTGGTCGCCTGTCGGCTTGAAAGGCGCTTTTAGCTTGAAAAGGGAATCCTTCGGCATCTGCTATAGATTCTTTATCGTATCCTGTGCCGAGCGTATGGTGGCTCCGCAGCAGTCTATGACGCCGGCGAACTCGGGCAGGATGGTGGCGTTCGAACCGGAACCTGCGCTCTTGAGCCTGAAGAGAAGAATATAGCGCGAGTAGAACTTCTTGTGGGCGAAAGTGGCGTACGGGGCGCTGTCGAGCCCGGAATCGGTCTTCCCTATGATGGACGCGTTTTCACCGAGACCGAAAGCGATGAGAGGCCCGCCTGCCGCGGCGACTTCCGCCTTTGCCGAAGTCTCGTTGTAAATCTTGTCCGTCATGAAGTTCGCATAGCTGGAGTTCGTGACCATGAGCTCGCTGCCGCATGCCTGGTAGATGAGCCTGCCCATGTTGTTTAGAGGCGTGATTGCCGCCACGGGCATCCCGGCCTTAACCGTGCGGACGATGCAGCACGAAAGAAGCGGGTCTAGTCCGTTTGCGGCAGTGGGAATGGTGCCATCCGCATTGCAATTCCCGGATGGACTGTCGCTGGAATACTTCGTTGAAGGATACGCGTTCGCGTAGGCGGTAAACTGGGTAACATACTTGAAGCCGATTCTGCGCAGAGCGGCGACTTCCTTCTGGGAAAGACGATAGACGCAAAGTGCGTTCAGCAACCCCGGGGTGAGACCGGAGTTCTGGTCGGTCACAGTGTCGCTCGTATCGTCCGAAGGACCCTTGTAGAGGGCGCTCAAGTCGGTGAACTCGAAGCCTGGGGTGCCGGCGCCGGGGTCGTCCGTGGAAGAAGCGTAGACGAGCGAATCTAGGCGGTTTATTCCCTCCGGGTGGTTCATAAGGAAGCCTTCAACCGCCCTTTCAATCGCCTTCTGGTTGGCAAGCGACACTTTCCTCGCCGATGATTCGCGCATCCCTCCCACTTTCGTCACGGCGAGAGTGGATACAATAGCGATAAGCGCTATCACCATCAGCAGTTCGATAAGCGTGAAACCTCTTTTCATTTTGTTCCCTTTCTTTTTCGCTCTTGAGCGTATCTACTGAAGTAAACGCCGCGCACGCGCGACTGGTTCACGCCTTCGTTGCCTTCTTGACGATAGTAAGGAAGTTGCGGGAGTGGGAACGCATATACGACACCGAATCGGACATCTTCTTCACCATCAGTATGCCGAGGCCGCCGATTGGCCGCTCCTCGGCGGAAAGCGTGGTATCCGGATCTGCATGAGCGAGCGGATCGTAGGCGACGCCGTCGTCGATGAAGACAATCTTCACGCCCTGGGCGTTTTCGAGTTCCTCCACGTCTACCTCGAAGCCCGACGCGCCCGAGTGGCGGACGATGTTGGAGCATATTTCGTCTAAGATGATGTGGAGCGTGCTCAGAAGACCCGGGGTGAGGCATTCTATATCGAGCGAATCCAGCCAAGCGGCCGCATCGCTTATGCCTGCCTGGACTGGCGGAAAGGACCGCGAAAACATGCGCGGACGCGAAATGTATGCGATTCCAAGCACTGTGATATCGTCGGCCTGGGGTGCGCCGTTGGCAAACCTTCCAACCGCATTGCGCACGATTTCGCACGTCTCGCGCGGCGCATCGACCGGAGCCGAATCAATCGTCTCGAGAAGACGGTCTTCGCCAAAGAGAGTGTTCTTGCGGTCCAAAGCCTCCGTCACGCCGTCCGTATAGAGGAACAACGACTCTCCCGGCTCGAGCGAAATCGTCTTCGGCACGTACTTCACCCCTTCCATGAACGCGATGACAGGGCCTGATTTGGCGGGGAGATACTTCGCGCCTCCATTCTTGGAGAGCTTTAGCGGAGGATTGTGGCCGGCGTTGGCGTAAGTGACAACACCTGTTTCAAGGTCCAGGACGCCCACCCAGGCGGTGAGGAACATATTTGCCGCATTGTTCCTCGCGAGCTCCGCGTTCACCTTCGTCAGTGCGGCGGCGGGATCGCGCTCGGCGATAAGGCAATCCTTGATGAGGGTCTTTGCCGTCATCATGTAGAGCGCGGCCGTAATCCCCTTCCCGGATACGTCGGCGACGAGAAATGCGATGTGGGAGGAATTGATTGCGAAGAAATCAAAGAAGTCCCCGCCCACTTCGCGTGCGGCTTGCATGGTTGCGTGCAGGCGGAAATACGGGCTCTCCGGCATGGCGTTGGGCAATGCGGCGAGCTGTATCGTCTTTGCAATTTCCATGTCCTTCGCCCTGCGCTCGTCTTCGGCACGGTAGAACATCTTAAGCCGCGAAGCATCGGACAAGATCCTGTCCGTAATGAATGCGCCGCCCAAAATCACGATGAAGAGCAGCGAACCGAATATGCCGACGAACATCGCCCGCGCGTCGTAGTATTCGCTCTCCGGGAGCGCGGGTATGAACCTGTGGGCGCCGAAATGGTAGTTGCGGCAGTAGCACTTCTCGCCATAAAGCGTCTGCGTGAACGTGCTGCCGAGATCCTTCTGCCCGATAATCTCGTATTGTTTCGCCTCCGCATGGTCGAATCCGGCCTGCGCGAGGGTCTTTGCCTCCCCTACATGGCGAGAGGGATTGAGAACGAGCGCATCCGTGGTATCGTTGGCGCAAAGGAAGAATCCTTTGGAGCCGAAGCGGTAGTTTTTGAAAAGGTAGCCGAGCATGAGCGGCAGCATCGTGCTGAGATGCCGCTCGTTCATCCCCACCTGAACAAACCCGTTGCCGCCGGGGAACGCCACGGCCAGGTACTTCGCCCGCACCTCGCGGTTGCGCGCGTGCGAACGGAACGGCTGCGATACGGATTCCGTGACGCCGTTCGTGAGCCGCATGAACTCGTCCATCACCCTGTCGCCAGCCATCTCCACGCCCATGCACATAGGATCGTTGGAAGCGATAATCGTGCCGTTCCTGTTGACAACGTTTATCTCGTCTATATCCAGCGACTTGGCAATTGCAAGCATATGCTCGCGCGAATACGCCTTGGGTTCGCGCAACTCGCGCACCGCAGACTTTCCGATATAGCCGAGCATCGTGTCTATCGCGCCCGCCACGGACGCGCGGTAGTCCTGTATCGCAAAATCGAGCTGCGCCTCGGTCTTCTCCTCCGCCTGGCTCGTGCCCAAAAGCCATATGACCAGCATCAACAGCGCATAGAGCACCCCTGCACATAAATATACAGCTATGCGCTGCATCTGACCAGTCCTGGACATCACGTTAGACAAGTTCAAAGATGGAAGAAAGTCCGGTAATCTCAAAAACGTTCCGGACGGTATCGTTCGCGCCGGCAATCGTCATCTTGCCGCCGACAGCCATCATCTTTTTCTGTACGGACATCAGCACTCTGAGACCGGCTGAGGCGATATATTCAAGCCGGGCAATGTCGAAACCTACTTCGTTTACGCCATCAAGCTTGATGGCGGCCTCAAGATCCGGCGCGGTATTCGTATCGAGCCTTCCCGCTATCTTCACGGAAAGCCTGCCGTTTTCAAGATTCGTTTCTGTTTGCATGTTCTTTTCAGTCCCTTGCCTCTCATTGGCCGTATCGGCCCGAACACCGCATATTTTACCATATTGCCGCGCACTTGTATAGGGCAACTCATTTCATGACTTGGCAGGTTTCACGGATTTGGATGCGGTCATTCCTTCGGAAGCGAAGCCAGCAACTCCGATAAAAGCGGGTTCTTGGTGGCGACTTCCTCCTTGGTAAGGCCCTCCAGTTCGTGCGGGAAGACTATCCATTCGAGGCCCAGGTCTCGCACATAAAAGTCCGGCTTGAGGTTGGTCTTGTTCTTGAGCGGCTTCCAATAGACGCACGCGAGACGCATTTCGGCGCCGGTGAGCTCGATACGCTCTTTTACAGCCTTGGCGGTTTTGCCCGTATCAAAGACGTCGTCCACGATAAGCACCTTGTCACCCGGACGAAGAAGACTGAATATCTCATCGCCGTGAGTAAATACGACCTTCCCCTCGTTTTCGCCGATTCCGGTGTAGCTCGCGCACTTGAGCGGAATATGCTTCACGTTCCAGCCTGTCACCTTGAGGAACTCATGCACGGAGATTCCGACGGGGGCGCCGCCGCGCCAGAGGGCAATCAGAATATCAGGACGCCATCCCGACGACCTGATCTTCGCCGCGAGACGCCAGAAGTCGTCCTGGTATTCGTCTGCCGTCAGGTAGTGCTTTTCGTTGAGTCCCATCGTATTCCTCCTTTTCCTTATATATAATAGAAAGAGACGACCGTCAGGCCTTTACCACGAACACCGTGGAGCCGGAGCCCCTCAGCGTGAAATCGCCGCCTGCCGCCACGAAAACGCTTGCGCCTTCAGGATATTCTACTCCGTCCAGCGTGAACGCGCCTTTGAATGCATAAAGAATCGTAAATGAGTCCCCTTCCACATCTACCGCCCTGTCGAGATGCATCTGGCGGAAACGGAAGAACGGACACTCCACGCCGCCCACTATCTGCGGAGCCGGGAGAGTGTAATCGATAGCCTGAAGACCTTTTTCGATATGAAGTTCGCGCGGCTTGCCGTCCGCGCCCACGCGCCCCCAATCGTAAAGACGGAATGTGGTATCGCTCGATTGCTGCACTTCGTAAAGCCGGGTATTATCGCCAATTGCGTGAACGAGCCCGCCGGGAATGAAAAGCACATCCCCTGCTTTCACATCATGCCGGACCATCAATTCCTCAAAAGAGCCGTCGCGGACGGCGTTTTCCACCATTTCCGCAGTCGTGCCGGCCTTCAGCCCGGCATAGACGAAGCCATCGTCCAGTGCGCACCACATCTCCGTCTTGGCGTCGCCGCCCGTGACGAGTTTCGTTTGTTCGTTGGGGTGGACCTGCACCGAAAGGCGGGTCTTCGCGTCTATTACCTTAATAAGGAGCGGCACATCGCTCACGATGTCGCAAAGCCTCTTTCCTTTCGCCTCGCCAGAAGCTACGATGCTTGGGCCTGCTGGATGAACCGACACAAGCCACTCCTCCGCACCCCACAGCGCTTCATGGCGGTTGGGGCAGAACGTGTATATCCTGTCTTTCAGTTCTCGCATTGTCATTCCTCCATGAAACCGGCGCGCAAAAGCGCCTCTTCCGTCAATCCGCCCGATGGTTTGGCGGCCTTTGCCACATATTTGCCGATGACATCGCCTTCCAGATTCACCTTGTCGCCGGGCTTCTTCTTCCCGAGAGTAGTCTCTGCGGCCGTGGTCGGTATGAGATCCACCGTGAACCAATCCAGCCCTAAACCCGAAATCGTCAACGAAACGCCGTCTATGGCGATAGAGCCCTTAAGGACGGACTGGGCGGCCAAGACGCGCGAACACTTTATTTTCAGCTGGAAGTCGCGCCCCTTCGGCGTTTTTGCGCAGATTTCGCCTCGTCCATCTACATGTCCCTGCACGATATGCCCGCCCATGGCATCGCCTGCGCGAAGAGCGCGCTCGAGGTTCACCTTTTCGCCGGGTATGAGGCTGGCCAAGCCTGTGCGCTCTTCCGTCTCTTTGAGCACGTCCGCCGTGAAACGCGTCGCATCTGCATCCACGACGGTGAGGCAGACGCCATTGACGGCAACGGATTCGCCCTTTTCCAGCGGCCGCCCCCACGGTTCAAAACCAATCTCCAGCACGAGACCCGCCCCGCGGCTCACGCGCTTTATAGTGCCAATTCGCTGTATAAGACCTGTAAACATATCAAGATAGGGCCGACGGGGTTGTTTTGCCGAAATATGCTATGCATTCGCCGCCGGGAACGTCGGCGAGGAGAGAGCGGGTAAACTTCGACTTCCCTGCTTCGGCAATGGACTTCTCTCCGATAACGATAGGACAGAGGACTGAAATCCATTCATCGACAAGCCCCTGCGCCTCCAGCGAACGCGCCAGCGCGAAGCCGCCTTCGCAAAGGACGTGCATGATGCCGCGTCGCCCAAGTTCTTCAAGCGCCGTCTTGGCGTCATCGAAGACTAACGTCTCGTTCGGCGCACCATCCGTGAAAACTTGCGCTCCCTTGGGAAGCTTGCCGGAACGCGAGACGATCACGCGCACGAGGTCGTCGTTGCGTTTCAGGTGGGAAAGAAGAGACGGGTTATCCTTGCGAAGAGTCTCGGCGCCCACCAT
This sequence comes from Verrucomicrobia bacterium UBA3750, assembly GCA_002371755.1. Lineage (GTDB taxonomy): Bacteria > Verrucomicrobiota > Kiritimatiellia > RFP12 > UBA1067 > UBA1067. The sequence goes on from DFGM01000027.1 coordinate 21,937, forward strand.
GATGGCATCCACCTTCTCGCGGAAAGCACCCGTGATACGGCGGGCTTGGGGCCCGGAAACCCATCTTGCCGAACCCGTATTGTCGCAAATCCTGCCGTCCAGAGACATGGCGATTTTCACGCTCACGTAGGGCATGCCGGTGGTAACATGCTTGGCAAAGGGTGCGATAAGCGCTTGCGCGGCTCTTGCCACATCCCAGGCGGACACGCCGGAGAAACGTTCGCACGCGATGCCGCTTTTCGCAAGGACGCGTTTTGCGCGACCGTTGTTCGTGGGATTTGGGTCGTCGCAGGCATAGACGACGCGCACGACTTTTGCGGCGGCAAGAGCATCCGTGCAAGCGCCTACCCGGCCTGGCTTCGAGCAAGGCTCGAGCGTGACGTAAACCGTAGCGCCCTCAGCTCCGGCGCCGGCTTTTTTGAGCGCCATCGCCTCGGCATGGTCTGCGCCGGCCTTCTTGTGCCACCCTTCGCCCACGATCTTGCCGTCTTTCACGACAACGGCTCCGACGGGAGGATTGGGGCGCGTATGACCGCAACCCTTTGCGGCCAGCGCTATTGCGCGCGCCATGAAATCCGCATCGCTTGAAGCGTATCGTGTGGCGCACGGCATTTCCTTACTTCGCCCCCTCTTTGCGTCCGCGCCTTGGAGCACGCCCCTCGCCGCCAGACTCCATCGAAGCCTTCACTCGTTCGCTGCGCCCGGGTTCCAGACTCTTGGCGAACTTATCGAGTACGCCGTTCACCAGAAGCCGCGACTTCGGCGTAGCATACCAGTTCGCCAAATCCACCGCTTCATTGATGACGATAGGAGTGGGGATTTCGGTCGCGACAAGTTCCCAGGCCCCAAGACGCAGCACAGCCCTTTCCACCGTGCCGAGCCGCCATATCTCCCAACCTTCGAGAAACGGCTGCAGCTTCGCGTCAAGAGCATCACGCATGATATAGGCGCCAAGAAAGCGTTCTTCGGCGAATTGGCGCATCTTGCCGCGCACTTCCTGACCGTCCGTGCCGCCTTCCGCTTCTTCCATGGTGCTGATTTCGCCCCAGAAATCTTCGAGAAACGCCTTTTCGTCTCTGTCAAGCGGATTCAAATCCGCTGCGGCGAGCATCTGAACGGCCCATTCGCGGGCTTTTCTGCGTGTAATCGTCATGGTATCGTTCTTTCAAGTAATCCGGTTGTCCACTCGCCCAATTCCTTGCGCGAGATTTCCTTGAAGCCGCGAGCGGCGAAAGTTTCAGCCACCTTGGGGTAAAGTTCGTTCAAAATGCCGGAGACCACAAGATACCGTCTTGCGCAAGGGGCGATTTCGTCCGCATAGCGTATGAGCAAGGGTCCTAGGATGTTGGCTGCGACGAGGTCGCATTCAGGGAGTTTCACCGGTGCTTCACCGGTCGCCAAGACGGAATCTCCATTCTCGTCAGTCTTGGCGCCTCCGAGAGCATAGCGGAAATATTCGGGAGAAACAGCGTTTAGAGCCGCATTTTCACGCGACACCGCCACTGCATCGGCATCCACATCGAACCCCGCCACAGGCGAATAGCCAAGAAGCGAGGCCGCTATGGAAAGAATCCCCGAACCGCACCCCATGTCGAGCATGCTCATCTTCTCGTCTGGCGTCCGGGGGGAAAGCTCGTCTATGTATTCAAGGCAGGCGCGGGTCGTTTCATGCTTCCCGGTGCCGAACGACATTCCGGGATCCATCGTAAGCACCACCCCGGACTCCGGCATCGGCTCCCATGCGGGGCGCACCACAAGCCGCTCGCCTATGCGTTCGGTCTTGAAATGGCGGCGGTAAGAGAGTTTCCAATCTTCGTCCGGGACTTCCTGGACGAGGATTTCGGGGATTGCAAATGCGGGATTGCCCTCCGCGATTACGCCGAGGGAAGAAGCGAGCGCCGCCTTTGCTGCTTCAGTATCCGCCGAATCGGGGAAAAAGATCTGGACTTGCGCCTTGTCTTCTTCGATGTCGCGATAGGAAGACAAAATGAAGTCCCCTCCGTCGAAAACCTCGAAGAGGGGATTCACGAAGCGCTCGTCAAGCGCACAGAAGACCTTCTGCACGGCGCGTCTCAGGCGCCGCGCTTGGCGACGAGCTTCTTGACGACCGCCGGGCGCTGCACGAGAACGCGCACTTCCTCGTCGCCCATGGTCTTGACATCATCTTCCTTCATCCCGAACTTGACGAGACGAGCGCGCTGTGCCTTGCCCTTCCTGGCCTTGCCGGCCGGTGTCTTGCACGGACGCACGTGCGATTCTTTTCTGAGTGTACGACCTGTACCCATTTGTTCTGCCCTTCTTTCTTGGTGAAAAAGTGTGTGTATTATACCATATATCCCCTCGCAGGGTCAAGTGGGTATGTAGCTGGAATATCCCCACCTTTGCAAA
>DFGM01000017.1:0-15540 GCA_002371755.1 Verrucomicrobia bacterium UBA3750
TTCAATGCCCATTGGATTCCGGTTCAATGCCCATTGGATTCCCGGCCCATGGGCATTGGACGCACAACGACATCGGCAGGGCGGTGAGCCCCCTGCCCGCCGCGGCGTCCGGCGCACCCCTACCTCACCCCTCGTGAGTCCTAAAGTAGTGAAAGCACCCCATTGACATGCGAACCGAGAAAGAGTATAATATGCGCAATTCTTGCTTGGACAGGGCTTGGACCTGGCGAGCAAGTCTCCCAAAGTCGGAGCGTAGCGCAGTCTGGTAGCGCGTTTGCTTCGGGAGCAAAAGGTCGAGGGTTCAAATCCCTCCGCTCCGACCAATAAAACGCGTCTTCCGCAAAAGTGCAGAAAACGCGCTTTTTGTTTGCTGAAAAGCCGCATTATGAGGCGGGGTGCCGCCTCAATCCAGGTTGTTCAAGCCCGGCTCAATGTGCAGGAAGTCGATATCCGGCATCTTCGCACTGGCGTTGAAGAGCCGGATTGAATGGCAGCCTGCCGAAAGCCTTGCAAGCACCGTGACTTCCGCCGTCTTCTCTCCACTCGGCGAAACCTTTACTCCGACAGCCTCCCCGCCGTCAATCGAAAGGAAGAATACGCCTTCATCTACAGAGCGATAGCCTATGGTCAGGCAGCGCAAACCCTCCGTCGCGATAGCCACATCGTGCCATATAATGTCATTATCCGGCCTTCCGCCAAGGTTTTTGACCAAATATGAATTGGATGCGCCATTGGCCTTGTCGGGGAAAGCAGTGCCGGCCTTGAGAGGATTGTGCAACTCCTGATAGGCTGTAAGGTAGGCGCTTTCCGCCTGATAAAGGCGCCTTTCCAGTCGCGTCTCGGCGTCAAAACGGTAGAACTTCGATGCGTGCGGAGCCACCTTGACATGAATTTCGTCCTTGAACATCCCGACATCAGCCATCTCGACCAAGTCGAAAGCGTCAATCCTGCCACCCAGACACAAGTCCTTGGCTCTTACGAGGAACTCGTATTCGCCGTCCGTGCCGTTGTAGAGGGTGACGAAGCGGGAAGTGCCGAACTTCGTCTTGGCGTCTTTGGCGAGAATCACGGCATCGCCATCGCGCACGACCACTTCGCCTTGAAGACCAAGATCGTTCTGGTTCATGCCAAGGAGATATGGGTTGGTGACGAGCGTCTTGGTGAATTCCGGCATGGCGTTGACATCGCATCCTATAAGAAGAGGAGAAGAAAGCATGCACCAAATGCCGAAATGGGTGGTTTCTTCATCCGCCGTAAGCCCGGTATCGCCATGTTTGCCGAAAGCGGATTTAACCTTCCCGCTGCGCTGACCGACCTCAAGCATGTCCATATCGTTGTAGTGCCCCGGCTTGGCATAAGCGTTTAGATAGAGATTTTCTGCGATTATATCGCGGACAGAGCGCCAATTTGCGCGAATATCTTTTGTGGTACGCCAGGATTCGGCGATATCGGCCGCCCAAGTGCCTGGGAAAGCCCAGCGGCAGAGGTTGAGCCGGACATCGGTGCGGCCTGTCGCCTTGATAGCCTCGGCGATTTCAGTGTAGCGCTGTTTTTCGTCGAGTTTGAGCGCACGGCCTCCGCAATAGTCCACTTTAATGAAGTCGAAGCCGAGTTCGTTGAAGTGGAGCTGGCAATCTTCCGCATCATGGCCGTAGAGTCCTCCTCCGAGGCCACCCTTATCCTTGCCGCCCTCGCTACTTCCACCCCACATGCTGCCGCATGTATCTTTGCCGGCGTCGGAATATATGCCAGCCTTGAGTCCGAGGGCATGAATGCCGTCCACTGTAGGCTTCATGCCGTTCGGGAAGCGTTGCGGATGGAAGCGAAGCCTGCCGTCTTCGCCGTGCCCCCAGAAAAAGCCGTCGTCGATATTGACATACGTGTAGCCGGCTGCCTTAAGTCCGTTAGTCGCAATGGCGCGAGCCGTATCGAGGATGATTTCCTCGGAAATATCGCAGCCGAAGACGTTCCAACTGGACCAGCCCATGAGCGGACGCAGTTTCATGTCGGCCGCAGGCGGGATTGCAGCGTCGTCCAAGAGGCTGGCCGCACGTTTGGCCATGGCATCCTTGTCGACACCATCAAGCCGGCTCAGATTGACGTATGCTTTGCCGGCCTTGAGGTCGATACGTATACGCTTGTCACATTTAGGGCACTCGCGGAATTCGACGCGGGGATCTGCGGCGCCATGCGTCTGGGGCAGAGCGAAGATTGCAGCCAACAGCGGCAGAACGAATGTGTGCTTCATGTACTTTACTCCTTATATGTTTTGAACGTGCATAACTCACTTTAAGGGACTGATTTCCAATGACCATATTATACCATATTCCCCCGAAACCCGCTACCCTCCACACGCAAAATATGGTATAATATGCGGCGTATGAACAAAAACATAGTCTGCATAGGCGCCGGGTATATCGGCGGGCCTACGATGGCGGTAATCGCAAAGATGAACCCGACGCGCAAGGTCGTGGTGGTGGATATCAATGCCGAGCGAATCGCCGCTTGGAACTCTGCCGATTATTCCCTGCCCATCTACGAACCGGGGCTTGTTGACGTGGTGAAGGAGACTCGCGGCAAAAACCTCTTCTTCTCCACCGATATCGAAGGAGCGATAAAGGAATGCGACATCATCTTCGTGGGCGTGAACACGCCGACGAAGACGTTCGGGCGCGGGGCTGGAATGGCCAGCGACCTCCAGTATTGGGAGGCGACGGCGCGCGAAATCAAGAAGTTCGCAACCTCAGACAAGCTGGTCATCGAAAAGTCCACCCTTCCCGTAAGGACGGCAGCGGCGATGGAGGCGATTCTCAACGATCACGCCAAATACCGTCTCACCGTTCTTTCCAATCCCGAGTTTCTGGCGGAAGGGACGGCGATAAAGGACCTCTTGGAGCCTGACCGCGTCCTCATCGGCGGTCCAACTACGCCGGAAGGCCTCGCAGCGGTGGAGGAAGTTGTCGATATTTACGCATCTTGGGTGCCGCGCGAGAAGATTTTGACAACTAATGTATGGTCGGCAGAGCTCACGAAACTCGCTGCAAACGCGTTTCTTGCGCAGAGGGTTTCCTCGATAAACGCCATAGCCGGGCTTTGCGAAGCCACGGGGGCCGATGTCGACGAGGTGGCGCGGGTAATCGGCGCGGACGGAAGAATCGGGCCCAAGTTCCTGAAGGCGGGTCCCGGTTTCGGCGGCAGTTGCTTCAAGAAGGACGTCTTGAATCTCGCGTATCTTTGCGAGTCGTTCGGGCTGCATACGGCCGCAGAATACTGGATGGGCGTAATCAAAATGAACGAGCACCAGCAAGAGAGGATCGTGACGCGCCTGTTGAAGGAGATGTTCAACACGATAGCGAACAAAAAGGTGGCGCTTTTCGGCTTCGCATTCAAGGCGGATACAGGCGACACGCGCGAGACTCCCGCCGGCACGGTGGCGCGCAATCTGGCGGAAGAGCACGCACTTATATCCGTCACCGACCCGAAGGCGCTGCCCAACGCGAAGAAAGATCTTGCAGACCTCGCGAATGTCGCGTTCGAAGAAGACGAATACGCTGCGGCGACGGATGCCGATGCAATCGTGCTTATGACCGACTGGCGGCATTATCCCGCTCTCGACTGGAAGAAGATATTCTCGCTCATGCGCAAGCCGGCGCTCGTGTTCGATACGCGCAACTGTCTTGACGCGGCGGCCTTGCGCGAAATAGGCTTCAAGGTGATGAATATAGGCAAGTAAACAGGGCGACACAACTTACACGGCATCAATTCCAGCGAGCTATGACACTAGACGATATCGTAAAGGCGGCTTTTGCCGCCGCGTTTCCCGGCGTTGAGACGCCAGGCTTGAGGGTAGTACCAGCCACCGACCCGAAGTTCGGCGACTACCAGTGCAACGATGCGCTGAAGATTGCCAAGAAGGTGGGCATGAAGCCGCGCGACGCCGCACAAAAGGTCGCCGACGCGCTGGATAAGGCATGCTTCGAGAAGGTCGAAGTCGCAGGTCCAGGCTTTCTCAACCTCACCGTGCGCGGAGACTGGATCGCCCAACGCCTCTCCGAACTTGCCAAAGCCGACAAGTGCGGCATCCCGCAGTCCGGCAAGGGCAAGCGCGTGGTCATAGACTATTCCTCGCCGAACGCGGCCAAGCAAATGCATATCGGCCACATCCGCTCTACCGTTATCGGATGCTCCATCGACCGCATCTTCCGTTCGCTCGGCTACGACGTCATAGCCGACAACCATCTCGGCGACTGGGGAACCCAGTTTGGCATACTCATCAAGGGCTACCGCGAATGTCTCACGGACGAAGAGCGCGCCAATTTGACCGTCGCCAACCTCGAAAAGTGCTACGTCCTTTCCGCCGCTAAAGCGAAGGAAGAGGATGGCGTCTGGAAAGATGCGTGCCGCGCGGAACTCGTGAAGCTCCAGCAGGGCGACAAGGAGAACCTCGCGCTCTGGAAGCGTTTCATTGAAATATCCATAGGCGAGTTCGAGCGGATGTATGCCAAGCTCGGCGTGAAGTTTGATACATACCGGGGCGAGTCGTTCTACAATCCGCTCATGCCGGGCGTGGTGGAGAAGCTCGTAAAGGCGGGGCTCGCCGTGGAAAGCGAAGGCGCGCTCGTCGTAAACCTCGAGAACGAGAACCTGGGCGTCGCCATCGTGCGCAAGTCCGACGGCGGCTACAACTACACGACCAGCGACCTCGCTTGCGTCGAAAAGCGCGTCGAGGACTACGACCCCGAGCGAATCATCTATGTCACCGACGACAGGCAGAAGCTGCATTTCGCCCAATTCTTCTCTATTTGCGCGAAACTCGGGCAGAAAGTGAAGCTTGTGCACGTGCCGTTCGGACTCATGAGCTATCAGGGCAAGGCGATTTCGACCCGCGAGGGCAACCTTATTCGTCTCGATGATTTGCTCAGCGAGGCTGTGCGCCGTGCCTACGACATCGTGAAAGAACGCGGAGGCAGCGAAGAACTCGCGGCGCAAATCGGCATTGGAGCCGTGAAATACGCTGATTTGAGCCACGACCCCGCCACGGCGATCGACTTCAACTGGGATAAGGCACTCGCCTTGGAAGGCAATTCCGGCCCGTATCTCCAGTATGCACACGCCCGCGTATGCTCGCTCCTCGCCAAGGCTGGTGGAGTGGATGCGGCCCCCGAGGGGTTCATCATTGCCACCGAGCCGGAGAAACGCCTCGCATTGCAGCTCCTTGAGTTCCCTGGTGCGGTGGTGCGCGCGGCGGAAGCATACAAGCCAAGCGTTCTTGCAGAGTACCTCTTCCAGACGGCCCAGCTCTATTCTTCGTTCTACCAGAACACTCCCGTCCTAAAGTCCGAAGAGCCGGTGCGTACGGCAAGGCTGAAACTTTGCCGTCTTTTCGGCGAAATCGTGAAAATGGCGCTTTCGCTTCTCGGAATCGAAGCACCGGAGCATATCTAGGCGAAATATGCAGCTAGGACGCCAGCTCAAGCTTGAAGTATACGGCGAATCGCATGCGCCGAAGATTGGCATGCGGCTCACCGGATTCCCTCGCGGCGAACGAGTGGATGTGGATAAGCTTCAGACATTCATGGAGCGTCGCGCCCCCGGGCGCGACTCCAATTCCACGCAACGCCGCGAGCCTGATGAAGTGGAGTTCGTTTCCGGACTCGACGCGAAAGGCGTCACCACCGGCGGCACGATAGAGGCCATAATAAGAAACAGGGATTGCCGGAGCGGAGACTATGAAAAGAGTGTGCCGCGTCCCGGGCATGCCGACTACCCGAATTGGGTAAAGACGGGCACCATACCGCCCGGCGGCGGCGCAAACTCCGGTCGAATGACCGCCCCCATGTGCATAGCAGGCGCACTCGCGCTGCAGTCGCTGGAGCGAAAGGGCGTGAAAATCGCCGCAAAGGCCGTCTTTTGCCCTGACATAGAAGAGGCGAAACGCGAAGGCGATAGCGTGGGCGGAATAATCGAGTGCGAGATTGACGGGCTGAAGCCGGGCCTGGGCGGCGCGATGTTCGATGGGTTTGACGGCGCCATTGCCGAGGCCATCTTCGGGATACCGGGCGTAAAAGGCATAGAGTTCGGCAACGGTTTCGCCGCCGCGAGGCTCAGAGGCAGCGAGAACAACGACCCCTTCGCCATCGAAAACGGCAAGGTGGTGACTCTCGGCAACAACCATGGCGGCATATTGGGCGGCATGACGAGCGGAATGAAAGTCGTCTTTCGCGTGGCGATGAAGCCTACACCTTCTATATATAAGGAGCAGAAGAGTGTCGACTTATCCACCATGACGCCTGTCGCGCTCACGGTACGCGGGCGCCACGACCCTTGCATCGCGTTAAGAGCCGTTCCCGTGGTGGAAGCGCTCGCCGCCTTTACCGCGCTCGACTTCATCCTCGAAGACGAAACGAGCGTCGAATATGGCGAGAACTTGATGGAGGAAATAGCATCTCTCGGCAAGTGCGTAATCGATTCCAATGTTGCGCGGCTCTATCCGCGGCTTGCCGAAAACGCCATTTTCACCGTGCCCTCCGGCGAGGCCACAAAGACGATCGACACCGTTTCAGCGATGTGGAGCGCGTTTGCGAAGGCAGGGCTCGGCAGAAACGATTGCATTGTCGCCATAGGCGGCGGCGTGACAGGCGACATGACCGGCTTCGCGGCCGCCACGTTTATGCGCGGAATAGACTGGATAAACGTGCCCACTACGCTCCTTTCCATGGTGGACGCCTCGTTTGGCGGGAAGACCGCATGCGATCTTCCCGAGGGGAAAAACCTGGCCGGGGCATTCCATTCCCCGCGCAGCGTCATAATCGATACGGCGTTTCTGCGCACCCTTCCCGCTCGCGAGCTTGCGTGCGGAAGGGCGGAGATGATAAAGCACGAAATCATCTCCGGCAGGGTTTCACCGGCCTCGGGCGCCGGCATTCCGTCGCTCGACGAATTGAAGAAGAGCCTTGCCGTAAAGATAGCGACGGTAAAACGCGACCCGTGCGAAAGGACCGGCGAGAGGATGAAACTCAACGCCGGGCACACTGTGGCGCACGCATTGGAGAAGGCTACCGGCTTCGCCCTCACCCATGGCGAAGCCGTGGCGATCGGCTGCGTGGAAGAAGCCCGTCTCGCCGAAAGACTTTCGCTCGCCAAGCCCGGTTGGGCAGACGAAGTAAAGGCGCGTTTCCAAGCCGCCGCCTTGCCCACCGAACTCCCGGATGGCATCTCTTTCGAATCCTTGAAGCCCCTGATGGCAGGCGACAAAAAGCGCGATGGCGCAAGCGTCGTGTTCGCATTGCCGTGCGGCTGGGGCGATGTGCGCGCCTGGCGCATGGATCTTTCACCGAAAACACTCCCGGAAACGGGGCACAACAAAGGGGAACAATGAAAAAGGCATTGATTACCGGAATTACCGGACAAGACGGCAGCTATCTCACCGAACTGCTTCTTTCCAAAGGATACGAAGTGCACGGCCTCATACGCCGCGCTTCGACGTTCAACACCGGGCGCATAGACCATCTCTATCAAGATCCGCACGTCAACGGCCGCACGCTCTTCCTGCATTACGGCGACTTGGGCGACGGGCCAAACCTCGTGCGTCTCGTCTACGAGATACAGCCTGATGAAATCTACAATCTCGCCGCGCAGAGCCATGTGCGTGTGTCGTTCGATTCGCCCGAATTCACCGGCGATGTGGACGCGCTAGGCGCGATGAGGCTGCTGGAGGCGATACGCCTTACGGGCAGAGCTTCCAAGACGAAGTTCTACCAGGCCTCCACCTCGGAACTCTTCGGCCTCGTGCAGGAAGTGCCACAGAAGGAGACGACTCCGTTCTATCCCCGCTCCCCGTATGCGGTTGCAAAGCTTTACGCATACTGGGCGTGCCGCAACTACCGCGAGGCGTATGGCATTTTCGCCTCCAACGGCATTCTCTTCAACCACGAATCGCCCCGCCGCGGCGAGACGTTCGTGACGCGCAAGATAACCCGCGCCGTGGGTCGCATCAAGGTGGGGCTGCAAGACAAGCTCTACATGGGCAACATCGAATCCCTTCGCGACTGGGGATATGCGGCGGATTATGTCGAGGGCATGTGGCGAATCCTCCAGCACGACAAACCCGAAGACTTCGTTCTTGCCACCGGCGAGATGCACAGCGTCCGCGAGTTTCTGGAGCTTGCCTTCGGCATGGTCGGGCTCGATTGGCGGAAATATGTCGAATACGATGCGCGCTATATGCGTCCGACGGAAGTCGACCAGCTTCTCGGCGACGCGACGAAGGCGAAACGCGAACTCGGATGGGAGCCGAAAGTGAAGTTCCGCGACCTCGTGAAACTCATGGTTGATGCCGACCTCGCTCTCGCCGAAAAGGAATTGCGCTATGCCAAGGCCTGATGCGAAAATATATGTAGCCGGGCACCGCGGCATGGTTGGTGCGGCGGTAGTGCGCGCCTTGGAGAAGGCCGGCTGCACCAATATCGTCACGCGCACCCACAAGGAGCTCGATCTCACCGATTCCGCCGCCGTCAGAGCCTTCTACGAGAAGGAAAAGCCGGAAATCGCCGTCATTGCGGCAGCCCGCGTGGGCGGCATCGGCGCCAATTCCGCGGCGAACTCGCTCTTCCTCTACGAGAACGAGATGATTGCCATGAACACGATTTGGCAGGCGGCTGAAGCGGGTGTGAAGCGCCTCCTCTTCCTCGGCTCCACCTGCATATATCCGCGCATGGCTCCGCAACCCATCCCGGAAACGGCTCTCCTAACGAGCGAACTCGAAAAGACGAACGAAGGCTACGCCCTCGCCAAGATTTCGGGCCTCAAGCTCTGCGAGTTCCTGCGCCGCGAAAAGGGGCTTCTGTTCCACTCCCTCATGCCGACCAACCTCTACGGGCCGGGCGACAACTACGACATCGTCCATGGGCATGTCCTGCCCACCCTCATACGCAAGTTCGAGACGATGAAGGATGTTGTGCCTCTCTGGGGCACGGGTTCGGCCATACGCGAGTTCCTCCATGTAGACGACCTTGCCGCAGCATGCATCTTCGCTCTCGACCTCGAAAATCCGCCTGACTTGATGAACGTGGGCTCCGGCGAGGAAGTGACTATACGGGAACTCGCCGAAGCCGTGAAGAAAGCGACCGGCTCCACAGCCCGGATAGAGTGGGATTCCACGAAACCGGACGGCACCCCGAGAAAGCTTTGCGACACCTCGCTCATACGTTCGCTCGGATGGAAGAGCAGCATATCGCTCGAGGAAGGTCTCGCAATGACGGTTGCATCCTACCGTGCGGAACTTGCCGCAGGCACGATAAGGCTCTAGCGTAAAGTGGCGGTGGAGGCGATAGATCCGGCAGCGACGGAACTCGTGGCGGTTTCGGCCGCCGACGATGACTCCCTGATTGCCGCCATCGGAGAGCTTTCGGGCTTTCTCGATCGCGTGCGAGACGTCCAGCTTGCCGACATCGCCTACACTTGTTCGCTGGTGCGAGGACCTGTGCATCTCGCCGTCATCGCCTCCAGCGTAGCCGATTTGCGCTCGCGCCTGAACTCGGCGCGCGATAGAATCCTCTCCGGAGCCTCCAGGCTCAGAGACAAGAGCGGCACGTACTATTCGCGTTCGCGCCTTCTCGGCGGCGAAAACGGCGGCAAACTCGCCTTCATATATCCGGGCGTGGCATCTTTCTACCCGGATATGCTCCGCGACTTGACGGTGCGCTTCGCCCAGTGCCGCTCCGCTTTCGACGAGCTCGAGGAGGCGATGAAGGACAATGCGGAATTCACGCCTTCCAACTTCATCTATCCGCCGGCTTCCTACTACCGCCACGATGCCGACATCTTTTCCTCCGGCGCCTACGCCCAGGCGCTTGTATCGGTCTATTCCGCGAGCGCCGCGATTTCGCGCCTCCTTTCCGGTTTCGGACTGGAGCCGGACGGCGTGGTCGGATGCGCGGGAGGCGACCTTGCCGCCGTGATGAAGTCCGGGGCGGCGGGTGCGCCAACCCGCAACGAGCGTGTGGCCGCCTTGCGGGAAATCTACAGGATCGTAGATAAAGCCGTATCGCATGGCGGACTCGAGAAAGCGGTGATGCTCTCTATCTTCCTCAGAAAGCCGGACGAGGCGGATGCAATAATCGCCAAAATGCCAAAGGGCAGGATTTCACTCGCACTCGATTATTCGCCGTGCAGGAAAGTGTATGCGATAGATCCCGGCTACGAGGAAACTGCCATCAAGGCGTTCACGGACGCAGGCATACGCACGATGCGCCTTTTGCCGGACAGACCTTTCAACACGCCGAAGTGTTCGCAGATTGTCTCGCCCATAAAGAGGTTCACCGAGGGGTGGATGAAGTTCCCCGCCGTCCGTGAAGTATATTCGTGCGGGCTCGCCGGCAAGCTTTCATCGAAAGTGCGCCACATGCGAAGCGAGACGGCCGAGCGTTGGGCAAAGCCCGTGCGCTTCCCCGAAACCATTCTCAAGATGCACGAGGACGGGTATCGTGTCTTTCTGGAAGTCGGCCCGCGCGGCATGATGACAAGCGCCGTGGAGGATATTCTCAAAGGCAAAGACTTCGCCGCCATCGCCACCAACTCCATCCACAGGCGCGGCATTTTGCAGCTCCAGCATGCGCTCGCCCAGCTCCTCGCAAACGGAGCCGACATCGATATCTCGCCCCTCTTCGCCTCACGCGGCGTGAAACGCCTCGATTTCTCCGCCGCCATCTCCATGGAAGTGCGCAAAGACGCGGAAATGCGCCTCGCCAGAACATTCCCGAAGCTCACCCTTCTCGGCAGCGAAACGCGCCTTGCCGCGGCCAGCTGCATGGTCGAACCGAAGGGGAGAGGAGCGAAAGCCGCAGAACGCAAAGCCGCCATCCAGAAGGAGGCGTTGCGCCAGCGCCAGTTCGATTCCGGCGCGATGCAACCCCTCATTTCCGATGCCGAGGAGACGGAATCAACCCCGGGCATTTCCTGCGAACTCGTCAAGGAGTTCAACATTTCCGAAGAACTCTTCATAGGCGACTTCGCCATCGGCGCAAATCTATCCTATTCCGACCCCAATCTTAAGGGGCTCTTGCTTTTCGGGCTGAGCGTTGGCGCGGAAATCGCGGCGGAAGCCGCGATGCGCGTGATGCCCAATCGCAATCTTGCCGCGATCGAGGACTTCGTGTGCCGCAGGCGCGTGGCGTTCAAGGGCGGACGCCTCAAGCTCTACATCCGCGCCGAGAGAGTAGCCTCCAGCGAACCAGGAGCTGCCGCGATAAAAGTGAAGATACGCGATGACGCGCCCAATTCCGCATACACCTGGCCCGTGATGGAAGCTACCGTCATGCTCACGCCTTCCGTCCCGCCGCCCCAGCCGGTCTCGGTGCAGCCGCTCTTCCGTCCGCGCAGGGTGCATTGGAGCGGGCGCGAAATCTATCCCGCGATGATTTCGTGCGGCGCGAGGCTGAGGGGCATTTCCTTTGCCGAAACGTGGGGCGAAGGAGGGCTCGACTATCGCGTCACCGTGCCTCCGCGCCGCGGCGCCGTGGCCGCTTCAAACTATCCGGTATGGGCGCTGAATCCGCTGCTCTTGGCGGCAATCACCTCCGGCTTCCAGCTTTGGCGTTCGCAGGAACGCTTCCCGGGCGCCTTCTCCATACCGTTCCGCATGCGCAGGATGGACGTGCTGGGCGCACTCCCCAAAGAAGGCGCCGAGCTCAACTGCTACCTTCGCCTCACCGGCGTCACGCCGCAAAGCCAGCTCTGCGACATCACCGTGACCAGCGGCGACGGCAATGTGGTCTTCGCCATCTCCGGCTGGGAAGAGCAGGCCGAACGCGTCCCGAAAGAATACTGCCAGCTCATCCTCCAGCCCTCGAACGCGTTCCTCACCGAGTCCCTTTCCCAGGAGGCGATAGGCAATCCCGCAACGGATGTCGCCACCGCCTTCATCACGGACATCCCCTACAACCTCTTCGAACGCAACGAATCCCTGTGGCTCAAAATCATGAGCCATGCCATATTGTGCGACGCAGAGCGCAAGACAATCGCCGCGATGAAGGGGTCCGTCGCACGCCGCACCGAATGGATGATCGGCCGCCTCGCCGCCAAAGAAGCCGTGCGACGCTTTTTGAAGACTTTCTATCAAGCCAGGTGGAGCGACGCCGACGTGCAAATCTGCCCCAACCCGGACGGCAAGCCAATCGCCATCGGCGACTGGAGAAGCTTCCTCAACACGCAAATCGACATCGCAATCGCCCATACGGCCCAGTTCGTGGTGGCGATTGCCGCCGCCAACGCAAGAGTCGGGGTGGATGTCGAATCCGTCATGCGCGACCTCTCGGAGGAGTTTGCAAACGGCGTGTTCACCGCCGACGAACTGGAACTCGCAGCCCAAAGCTCCAACGCCTCCCAGGCCTTTATACGCTTCTGGTGCGCGAAGGAAGCCGTTTCCAAGGCTCTCGGCACCGGCATACGCTATTCCCCGAAGGAACTGATTGTAACCGACTACAATTCTGCCACCGGACGCATCGTCGCTCGCCTCGAAGGCGGCTGGGTGGAAGCCTTCAAGTCTTTCAAGGGACGCGACATCGAAGTCTCCTCCCGCGTGATGCGCGACCACGCCCTCGCTTTCTGCTTCATACCCTCTTCCATGTTCAATGAATGACTTTCCCGTATATGCGTGCGAATATTCGCGCAAGCTTGCGAACACATCGAAGCGTTTCGCCCTCCAGGTCTACGACCCGCCGGAAGATTTAGGCGCACCTTCCATCTCGGAGACGGACGAAAAACTTAGCCCCGACCCTTTCGGCGAACTTTCCCGCGACGGCTCTCTCCCCAAGGGACTCGTCCGGCGCTTCACCGACCGCGTCCTGATCATGACGGCAGAACAATGTTTCATGGCCTGCCGCCACTGCACTAGACGCGGCATCCTCGGCAAGGCGGAAATAGTCCGTACCGATGAAGAACTTTTCGCCTGCCGCCAATATGTGGCAGACAATCCAGAGATTCGCGACGTCCTTCTTTCCGGCGGCGACATACTGACGCTGGATGACGAACGGGTGATGCGGTTCGTTGATGCCTTCACCTCCCTGGAACAAATCGACATCGTGCGCGTTTGCACCCGCGCCCCATGCACGAATCCCGCCCGCATCACCCCGGAACTGGCGAAGGCGCTTGGCTCTTCCGGCAAAGTGTGGGTGAATACGCAGTTCAATTGCGCAGACGAAGTTACGCCCGAGGCGAGCAATGCCGCAAAGCTCCTTGTGGAGGCCGGCATACCCGTAAGCTGCCAGACCGTTCTGCTCAAAGGAGTGAACGATTCGACCGACGAGATGCTGAAACTTTTCCGCGCCCTCGGCAGAGCCAGGATAAGGCCGTATTACGTCTTTGTGTGCGACCCGGTATCCGGCACCGAACGCTTCCGCGTGGATGCCGCCACGGCATGCCGGATCGAGCGCGAATGCGCCGAAGCGATAGGCGGGCTTTCCATGCCGCGGTTCGTAGCCGATTTGCCTAACGCCAAGCGCAAAACCCCAGTATCCGAACTTTGCACCACATGAAACGACTCTACCTGTACGGTCCTCCAGCCAGCGGAAAATCAACTCTTGCGCGCACGCTTTCGCGCAAATACTCTCTGCCGTATGCGGATCTGGACGATGTCATCACGAAAGAATCCGGCATGCCGATACCGCGCATCTTCGCGGACAAAGGCGAAGCCGCTTTCAGGAAGATGGAAAGCGAGGCGTTGCGATGCGTCGAAGCTCCCATCGTGGCTCTGGGCGGTGGCACGCTGCTGGACGCGCAAAACCGCGCCTTTGCCGAAAATAACGGCTTCGTCGCCGTCATTGACGCCGATCCCGACGCAATCGCGCGCCGCATAGAAGCATCCTCCGGCACGCGCCCCCTCGGCAATAAACTGAAAGAACGAGCCGCCCACTACGCAAGCTTCCCGCATCACATTGGAGAAGATACGCGCATCATATTCCCTTGCCGGCTGGAAGGAACGGTGAAAGTTCCCGCTTCAAAAAGCCATCTCCACCGCCTTCTGACGGCGAGATTTCTGGCTGGAGAGCCGCTTTCTTCCTTATTAAGCGCAAGTGAGGACGAATGCGAGGATATTATCGCCACGCGGCGCTGCCTCGCGGCAATCGGCGAAGCCGTGAAGAATGGAGCGCACGAGGCGGTTCTCGATTGCGGCGAAAGCGGCTCAACGCTGCGTTTTCTGGCTCCTGTCGCCGCGGCGCTTGGGCTTAAAGCGTCGTTTATACGTCGCGGAAGGCTTGCCGAAAGGCCAATGATGGACTTCTCGCAGCTCAAAAGCGGCGTAAACGAGCTTCCGGGCAACGTTTCTTCGCAATTTGCCACAGGGCTGCTCTTTGCCTTGCCTCTTCTAAAGGGCGACTCGGAAATCCGTTTCACCTCCCCGTTGCAGTCGCGCGGGTATGTAGATATGACGCTTGACGTGATTCGCGCGTTTGGTATCGTCGTGAAGGAAACGCCGCATGGGTTCGCAATCCCTGGCTCGCAGAAGTATGTCCTTCCCGCCGATTCTGCCGATCTTGAGCCGGAAGGCGACTGGAGCGCAGCGACATTCTGGCTTGCAGCGAATGCTTTGGGGCACGACATCAAGGTGGAAGGACTCAAAGCCCCGTCGCGTCAGCCGGATTCGACCGTCCCGGTGTCCCTTTCCTTAATTAAGGAAGGGAAGATGGTGGACGTCTCCGGCGCACCCGATTCATACCCCGCCCTCGCCGTCGCTTGCCGGGCTATCGGCTCGAAGACGGTTTTCACCGGCACGGAGCGTCTGCGCCTGAAAGAATCGGATAGGCTCGCCGCCATGGAAGCGGTTTTCGCGTCTCCGACTGATGTCGACTCGCAAAACGACCACCGCATCGCCATGGCATCCGCCATTTTCGCGACGACCCTCGATTCGCCTGTTCTCATCCACGGAGCGGGCTCGGTCGCAAAAAGCTACCCGGCCTTCTGGACCCATCTCGCCGCACTCTCCTCCGCGACAAAAAAGCCAAAAATACCCCCTTGCGCGGTAGCGGCGGAATATGGTATAATATAACCCACTTTTACGGGCTATTAGCTCAGTTGGTTAGAGCGCTTCCTTGACATGGAAGAGGTCAGTGGTTCGAATCCACTATAGCCCACCAGACGATTCGCTTTCAGGCTGCGCCGGAGCGGGTCCTGGCCAAATGGCTATGGCGCAGGACAAAGAAGCGAAAACAATGAAAAAGGTCAGCTACAAGGAGCTGGGTCTCGTCAACACAAGAAAAATGTTCGCAAAGGCCGTCAAGGGCGGATATGCGATTCCCGCGTTCAACTTCAACACGATGGAGCAGATGCAGGCCATCGTGCAGGCGGCGGTCGAGACGAAGTCTCCCGTCATCATGCAGGTCTCCAAGGGTGCCCGCAAGTACGCGAGCCCCACGATTCTCCGCTACATGGCCCAGGGCGCGGTCGAATACGCCAAGGAGCTCGGTTGCAAGAAGCCCCAGATCGTTCTTCACCTCGACCATGGCGACAGCTATGAAACCTGCAAGAGCTGCATCGACTCCGGCT
>DFGM01000017.1:15600-33561 GCA_002371755.1 Verrucomicrobia bacterium UBA3750
GGCTTCTCGTCCGTCATGATCGACGCATCCTCCCTTCCTTTCCAAGAGAACATCAAGCTCACGAAGAAGGTTGTGCAGTACGCGCACAAGTACGACGTCACGGTCGAAGCCGAGCTTGGCGTTCTGGCCGGCGTCGAAGATGAAGTCTCCGCGGCCGAGAGCCACTACACGAAGCCCGAGGAAGTGATTGAGTTCGCGACCAAGACCGGCTGCGATTCGCTCGCCATTTCGATCGGCACCTCGCACGGCGCCTACAAGTTCACCCCCGAGCAGTGCACGCGCGACCCCAAGACCGGCAAGCTCATTCCGCCGCCCTTGGCGTTCGACGTCCTCAAGGAAATCGAGAAGAAGCTCCCCGGCTTCCCGATTGTTCTCCATGGCTCCTCCTCCGTCCCGCAGGAGGAAGTCGACACAATCAACAAGTACGGCGGCAAGCTTCCCGATGCGGTCGGCATTCCGGAAGAGCAGCTTCGCAAGGCAGCGAAGAGCGCGGTGTGCAAGATAAACATCGACTCCGACTCCCGTCTCGCCATGACGGCCGCCATCCGCCAGCACTTCGCCGAGCATCCTGAGCACTTCGACCCGCGCCAGTATCTGACGCCTGCGCGCGAAAACATGAAGAAGCTGTATATCCACAAGATCGTGAACGTGCTTGGCTCCAACAACAAGCTGTAATCATGGCAAAGGAAAACAAATCGGCATACGCCCAGGCGGGCGTCAACATCGACAACAAGATGGCGGCGTTGACCGCCATCAAGGAGATGGTGGCGTCCACCAAGACCCAAAGCGTCATAGGCGGAATCGGGTCGTTTGGCGGCCTTCACAAGGTTCCCCAGGGGAGCGACGAGATTCTCGTCGCTTCCACTGACGGCGTCGGCACCAAACTCAAAGTGGCCGCGCTGATGAACAAGCACGACACGGTCGGCCAGGATATCGTGAACCACTGCGTCAACGACATCCTCGTGCAGGGCGCGAAACCGCTGTTCTTCATGGACTATGTCGGTGCTGCCAAGTTCGATGCCGCGCAATTCAAGCAGATTGTCGCCGGGCTGTGCAAGGCCTGCCGCGAAAACGGCATGGCGCTTTTGGGCGGCGAGACCGCCGAAATGCCGGGGCTTTATCCGGCGGGCGAATACGACCTCGTAGGCACGATCGTCGGGCACGTCTCGAAGAAAGGTCTTATCACCGGCAAGTCCATACGCGCCGGAGACATGATAATCGGCTTCCCTTCCGGCGGACTTCAGACCAACGGCTATTCGCTCGCGCGCAGGGTAATCTTCGACCTCTGCCAGCTTTCTTGGAGAGACAAGCTCCCCGGCACGAACCAGACGTTCGGCGAGGCGCTTCTTGCGGTGCATCGCAGCTTCCTCAAGCCCGTCTCCAAGCTTCTCGAGCGTGGCGTGAAGATTTCCGGCATGGCGCACATCACGGGCGGCGGCTTCCCGGATAATATTCCGAGGGTCCTCCCCAAGGTCTGCAACGCCGAAATCGACCGCAGCAGCTGGGATGTCCCGACGATATTCAAGTTCATCGAGCGTCAGGGCAAGGTGGACCACGACGAGATGTACCGCGTATTCAACATGGGGATTGGATTCGTTGTAATCATACCCAAGAACGACCTCACCCGCGCCACGAACATTCTCAAGGCGCAGCATCAGCCATACCACATCATCGGCACCATCCGCAAAGGAACGGGCGTGGTGACGTACAAGGCCTGAGGCATGGTGTTCGCGGAAGAACACAAAACGAGGACCGGGGGAAGTGAAGCTTCTTCCGGTCCCGTTTCATTTGCGCAAGCCGCCCCCAAGGTGCTGGTCCTCAACGGCTGGGCGGCTTCGAAAGACGCCTGGAGCCTCTGCAAGTTCCCGTGCGACGGCATCTTTTCCTACCTCGACCACCTAAACGGCGCCACCGACAACGCATTCGACGCAGCGGAAAGCGTCGTGCTTGTCGGCTGGTCTATGGGAGGATCATACGCCCTCAAGCTCGCCGCAAGAGCGCCGCAAAAGGTGAAAGGCATCATCCTTGCCGCAGCCACTCCGCGAATGATGGCCGACTCTGGCGGTTGGCAGGGAATGACCCCCAGACGCCTCGCCGCCCTTGAAATGGGGCTGCGACTCACTTTGGGCGGAGGATTCTTCGGCCCACCGGAAGGAAAGCCGAATCCATATCTCGCCGACAGCGAGGAAAATCTCTCGCGAGGCATCGACTATCTTCGCAAAACCGACCTTCGAGCCGAACTTGAGGCCGCGAGAGACGCCCTATCTTCGATCCCCGCATATATCTTCAACAGCGAACGCGACGGCGTAGTCCGCAAATCGAACGCCGAATATCTCAAGAGCATATTCACCAATGCCACGGTGGAAATCATCCCGGGCTCCGAACACGCACTTCCTGTTTCCATTCCGGAAAAGCTCGACTATGCCGTGGAAACGCTTTGCCGCTCCAGTCGCCAGGGAATTGACGCCGCACGAATATGAACACAGTCCCCTGCCATACGAGATCCTCCCGTACCGGTGCGCTTTGCGCCGGTATGCTGTTGCTCACCTTGCTGTCACCATCCACATCCCTTTTCGCCGAAGACGAGATTATCGAATCCACCGGACACTGGAGCCGTCCAAACCCAAGTTGGCAGGCAAAGGCACGGGAAAGCGCCAAAAAAGCATCCCGTTCTCTCAAAACGCGCAACTTCAAGGCAACCAGCGCCCTTCAGCTTCCGCCAAGCTGGGATTCGCGCACCGTTGGCGACGGCGGTTGGGTGACGCCGGTAAAGAACCAAAGTCCATTCGGAACATGTTGGGCCTTTGCCGCAATGGCCACCATAGAGACTCAACTCAAAAAAGCAGGCTATGGCGATGTAGACCTCTCCGAAATGAACATGGCCAACCTGCACGGCTACGACCACGATGCCGTGAACAATGGCGGCAACTGCTATCTTTCGGCAGCTTATCTTCTCCGCTGGGGCGGAGCGGTGCTTGAAGCCAACGACCCGTACAGGAAGTCGAAGACCGAATGGCAAGACAACCCCAGCCACCAACTGTCCCCTTCCATACATGTCAAGGAACTCGTATTCGTGCCGGGAAGGGAAAGCGTGACGAACAACGATACGCTCAAAGAGGCAATCATGGAATATGGGGCCGTCTCGGTATCTTTCTACGTGACAGGCGCAAAGGTCCAGTCCGGCACTGGCGCGGCATATTGCCCATACAGCAAGACTCCCGACCACGAAGTCGTGCTTGTCGGGTGGGACGACACCTATCCCGCAGCAAACTTTGCCGACACTCCCCCCGGCGACGGCGCCTGGCTCGCAAAGAACTCATGGGGCACCGGCTCCGGCGACAAAGGCTATTTGCATGTTTCATACTACGATGCCAATTTGTGCGCCAGCAATGACACAGGAGTCGTATTCATACCGGCTTTAGGCGAAAACGACAATTACGATGCTGTCTATGGATATGATTCTTTGGGTGATGTAGGCGAACTGGAACTAAAGGATACGGAAGGAAACTCCAAAAATCCATCGCTTTGCGCCCAGTTCCGCGCCAACTGGAACGAATCTCTGGCTGCTGTCGGATTCTATTCATACGACTTGGATGATACGGTGTGGGATATCAAGATATACACAAATGCCACTGACTTTGCCCAAATGCCGCTGGCAAAACAGCTCGCCCTTTCGCAGCAAAGCACCGTTCACCATCTCGGCTACTCCACTATCAGGCTCGAAAAGGAGATACCGCTGAAGCCCGGCACCGTATATTCTGTCGTAATCACCCGCGAAAGCGACGAAGGCACCTTGATTCCGGTATGCTTTGCTGATGAAAATGCCTGCACACAGTCGTTTATCCCCGCAAAGAAGCGCACCTTCTGGCGGATGCCAGGCTCGAAAATCTGGCAAGATTCTGCCGAATATGCAGATTTACCGTGCAATATCTGCCTGAAAGCGTATACTCGCTCGACTGCGACACCCGCAGATGGCGACATCCCCTCCCCAGACTCCTCCGGCGACACGTTCGTGGCTCAACTTTCCTCCTACACAGGAACAGAATACATGGGCTGGAAGTGGCAATACCAGACAGAACTCGCACGCCAAGCCTCGGGCACGTTTGGCGCAATCGCCAATCTCGTTTGCGCCAACGGCCGCTCTTTGTGGGCAAACTGGGCATTTGGCCTCGACCCATCCATTGCAGATTCAAAGTTCGAGCTCGGCATTGAAATGACAGGCTCCACCCCGTCGCTTGTCTGGCAGCCCGATTTGAGGCCAAACCGCACCTACAAAATATATGGCAAAGAAACCCTTTCCAGCGAAAATTGGCTGGAAGTGGACGATTTAGCAACAACTCCAGCACATTTCTTCCGCCTCGGCGCTGAATAGCACCAGCTAAGCCACCACCCTGCGATAATCGGGAGTTCAGGTTTTTGGGCAGGGTTGACACTCCAAAGCCGTTTATGCTATAATATCACCCGACACGAGCACAGGGTCTTTAGGACATTCTCTGGCTTTCGTGCAATTCGCCGGGCCTGTAGCTCACTTGGACAGAGCAACTGCCTTCTAAGCAGTGGGTAGTGGGTTCGATTCCCGCCAGGCCCGCCATATCCTCCCTCTCATCTCCCCCTCACTCCCCTATCATCTCCCCTACACCCCCAAACCGCCCCCTCTACCCATCACTCGCCCAAAGCGCATCACTCCAGAATCCAATGGGCATGGGACGCAAATCCAATGCCCATTGAACTGGAATCCAATGCCCATTGAGTTCCAATCCAATGCCCATTGAGTTCGAATCCAATGCCCATTGGATTCGCCAGCGATGCTCTTTGATGGGATAACCTCTTATCCGGGGGCGTTTGAGGGCATTTCCTGCAAGTTTCGCCGCCCCCGCCCGCAAAAACCTCCCGCACGACCCGGCAAACCGTCACGCCCCATTGACACGCCTAAGACTCCTATGGTAAAATATACCCGGATACTCGTTCAGGGGTGCGGAGCGCACTTCCGGCGGGAGCCTATATATAAGGATATAAACATGGACATAAAGTCGATAAGGAAGGCCGCCATTCTCTCTTCAATGGCGTTTTGCGCATTCGCGGCGGGTTTCGCTTTCGCAGGAGAAGAAGACGGCTCCCGCACCTCAGGAGGAGTTTCCGCGCTCGCAACGGAAACACGCACAGCTACCATCGACGGCATCAACTGGACATATATGGTGCAGGATGGGCGCGCAATCCTTGGCGGCGGCCGCAGGACTGTAAGGGCGATAGACCCGGAAACTGAAGGAAATATCGAAATCCCTGCGATTATTGACGGTTATAGCGTCACTGCCATCGGAAGTGGCGCATTCTACGATTGCGGCGGCATAACAGGCGTCTCGCTGCCCTCCACGATCACGTCAATCGGCAAAGACGCCTTCAATGGAGCGACTTCTCTCGCCTCTATTTCGCTGCCCGACGGGGTTGTTTCGCTCGGCAGCGGCGCATTTGAAGAATGCTGGAGCCTTGCCACCGTGAACCTCCCCTCTTCGATGACCGAAATCCCCGAGGCGGCTTTCTCCTTCTGCGAATCGCTCGAATCGCTCACCATACCAGAGACAATAGCCTCCATCGGGGCGGATGCGCTCTATGGCTGCGACGCTCTTAAGCGCGTGATCTTCCTGGGTGCACCGCCAAAAATGGAAGATTCCGGCATTTTCGACCTTGACGCCCCTCCTGCGCTGCTCTGCCGCATGGCGCACTATGCCGAGTTTCTCGCCCTCGCCTCCGATGGGCAGGATGTATTCACAATCGACGGCTCGGGCCTAATCCCGGGGAGTACCTCTTTCTCGTTCGGTCCGGTAGGCCTGGAGAGCAGCGATTCAGAGACGGTCGTTTTCAAAAACACATCCACCGGCGCGGTCACGGTGACGGGTATCGAGCACTTCTCATTCGCATCCATGCCGGCAGAGACATTCGACGATTCATCCACCGTTGACGGCTGGGCGTTCAGCCCCGAGTGGGCGTGGGGCATCGAAAACGGCGTCCTTTCGTCCTCGCTCGACGGCACGGCGATAGACGGTCGCCGCTACGCATATCTGCCCGGCACCTATTCCAACTTCACGGTTCAGGCCGACATACGCCTTTATGGCGACCAAGACTGCGCCGTCGGCATACTCGCGTGCGCCGACGAACGCTTCGACGGCGGCAGCGTCGGTTCGGGGCTCCGGTTCCAGATTGCTCCGGGCGGAGAATACATGATTCTGCGCTACGAAGACGGTGAACGCACTACCATCGTCGAGTGGACTGAATGCGATGCCATAGTGACGGACGGCGTGAACACGCTTACAGTGGCCGCGCACGGCTCGAACTTCGCATTTGCCATCAACGGCGAGCAGGTGTGGGCGGGGGAAGATTCCGCCCTGCCCGGTCCCGGACGCGTCGGCTTCTTCAACTACGATGACGACATCGGCAACTACATGACCATAGACAACTTGCGCTTCAAGGAAGAGGTCTTTGCCGTTGGCGACGAGGCCGAGGCCATAGCCGCCTTCCCGGTTGCCGCGCAATTCCCGTTCACCCTGGCATCCGGCGAAAGCGCAAACTTCCCAATATCGTTCCAGCCGCTCAAGAAAGGGTTCGTCGGCACGATGTTCCATATTTCCTCCACGAAAGGCGATCCCGTGGAATTCGCCGTCAGCGGCACAGGCGTGGAGGACGACCTCTGGGTCGTTGGCGCCAGAAAACTCGCGTTTTCCGGCCACACCGGCAGTCCGTTCTCGCCGGAAAGCCTTACGCTATCTGTCTCAAACTCGTTCCGCCGCGCCCAGAGCTTCACGATTGCGGTGCCGGAGTGGCTGGAATGCACAGAACAAAGCGTCGGAATCCCCGCCGTCTCGTCCACAAATATCGTATTTCGCCTGAAATCTTCCGCCGCGGCCCTGGCCACGGGCAAGTATGAGGGAGCCGTCGAAATCGTCCACACCGACAACGGCTACGCGCACTCACTCCCGGCAACGCTCGATTCGTATGTGACGGGCACCCCCATTCTGCCGGATGGCGAGCTTGTGGTCACGAACCGTCCCGGGCAGGTGCAGACGCGCACCGTCCCGCTCGGCAACGCTGCGACAAGCGACGGTGCGCTCTCGGCCCGGCTCACTACGATGGAGACCGGGCTCGTGGAGGCAACGGCGGAATCCGCAGCTGCGGCAAAAGCGGCACGCCGCGCCGCCGGGGGCGTCAGGATAAAATCCGGGGCGAAACATTCCCCCCGCCGCATCCTCGTGCGTTTCGATACGACGCGGCTTTCGTCTTCATGCGACAAAGCCGGCAAAGACAAGCCGGACTATGCGGCGGCTGTCGAGCGTCTTTGCGGCGGGCGCATCCTCAAGACATACCACATCGTGCCGGGCCTCGTCCTCGTGGAACTGCCCGAGGCGACCAAGGATTCCGCCGCTCTCGAATCCACGCTCCGGGCCATTGAAGCGCGCGACAACGTGGTCTATGCGGAGCCGGACTACCTGGTGAAAGCCAATCTCGTTCCGAACGATCCTGACTACGAGAAGCTTTGGGGCATGAGCAACACGGGGCAGTCCGGCGGCAAACCGGGCGCCGACATCTCGGCGGAAGAAGCCTGGGATACGACTACAGGCTCGCGCGACATAATCGTAGGCGTCATCGACTCCGGCATCGAATACACCCACCCCGACCTCGCGGCAAACATGTGGCGAAACCCGGGCGAAATCCCGGATAACGGCATCGACGACGACGGCAACGGATACGTCGACGACGTCTACGGCATCAACGCGATCAAGCTCGACGGCGATCCGTACGACGACAACGAGCACGGCACCCACTGCGCGGGAACGATCGGCGGCGTGGGCAACAACGGCATAGGCGTGGCGGGCGTCTGCTGGAACGTAAGCCTCATGGCGCTCAAGTTCCTAGACTCCGAAGGCTACGGCTACGATGCCGATGCCGTTACCTGCATCGAATACGCCATCGACAACGGCGCGAGAGTGCTGAGCAATTCCTGGGGCGGAGAAGGCTCCGACAAGGCTCTCGAGGATGCGATAAAGGCCGCGGAAGAGGCGGGTATCGTCTTCGTGGCCGCGGCAGGCAACGAAACAAGCGACAACGACAAGACGCCATCCTATCCGGCGTCATATGATTGCGCCACCCTCATCTCCGTCGTTTCCACCGACAAGTCTGACAGACTTTCCTCCTTCTCGAACTGGGGCGGGACTTCGTGCGACATCGCAGCCCCCGGCTCCGGCATCTGGTCGTGCGCGCCCGGCGGCGACTACCAGTATATGAGCGGCACGTCGATGGCGACGCCGCACGTCTCCGGCGCGGCCGCCCTTCTCCTCTCCGTCAACCCGGACCTGACACCGGCGCAGGTCAAGGCAGCCCTCCTTTCCACCGTAGACAAACTCGACTCCCTGAAAGGGAAATGCGTGACGGAAGGCCGCATGAACGTGGCGGCGGCAATCAAGTCCCTTTCCCTCTGGTCGAGCGTATCGCCGAAAACGGTAGACGGCATCCTTCCGGGCGAATCCACGCCAATATCCGTGACGTTCGACGCTGCAGGCCTCGCCCCCGGCGAATACACAGCCACCCTCACGGCAAAGGCGCTTGACCAGGAAGCCGCTTCCGATTCAATGGCGCTGAGGATGGTAATCGTCCCCGACAGCCTCTCGCTTCTGGACGCGGAGGAGTTCGAATCGACACAGAACGAAGGCGAAACCTCGGGAGACGGGTTGGAGCTTTCGTTCGAGAACACGGGAAGTTCGCCCCTTGAATGGAGCCTGACGTCATCGGCAGCCTGGCTCGTGCCGGCGCAATCTTCCGGCACGCTTGCCGCCGGGGAGTCGTTCACTCTCGGCATTGCCGTATCGGGAAGCGAGAGGCTTGCCGCCGGGCGCCACACTGCCACGCTGACGCTCGAGAACACCACTACGGGCGCACGGTTCTTCGCGACTGTCGTGCTCACAGTCACGCCCGGTTCGGGTCCGCTCTACGTCGATGCCGTCAACGGCGATGACGCATACAACGGAAGGAGCGAAACGTATCCGATGAGGACGCTTCAGGCGGCGGCTGCGAAGGCGACGGACGGAACGGAGATTTTCCTTGCCGACGGCGTTTACGGGCCTGTCAGATGCGTCAAGTCCGTGTCGTTCTCGATACTGGGCGTAAACGGTTGCGAGAAGGTGTTCATCGACGGCGGCGGCACAAACCGCTGTTGTACGTTCTTCTCAGACGAAACTTGGAGCTCTTACTACAACCCGCAGGGCACGAATGTCACGGTGACGGGAGTGACTTTGATTAACGGATTCGCTTCCGGCGATGGCAATGGCGCTCGCGGAGGCGGGGCCTACGGCGGAAGATACGAAAATTGCCGCATCATGAATTGTTTCGCCGCAAGCTACGGCGGGGGCGCCTGCTATGCCGTTCTCGACCGCTGCGAAGTGCGCGGCAATATGGCCCGAAGCGGCTATGGCGGCGGCCTTTACTACTGCCACGCGACAGATTCGCTCATCGCCGGGAACGAAACCGAATCCCCCGCCGGCTCTTGCTGTGGCGGCGGCGTATACTATGGAATGCTCAACGGCTGCACCGTCGCAGGAAACACCATCCCCGGTTGGGGCTATGGTCCTGGCGTTTACTATGCGGCCGCCACCAATACGATTGTCTGGGCCAACAGCGTGAGCGGCTACTCCGACATCACGCAGGAACAGCTCGATTCCAACCAAACCAACGCCGTATTCATGGAAGATCCCGGCTTCCGCGCCCCGGAAGACGGACTCTGGACCCTCTCCGCCGACTCCCCGGCGATAGACGCAGGCTGCGACGATGCCGTAGTGAACGATACCGACCTTGCAGGCAACGACCGCATCCTAGGCGATGCCGTGGACGCCGGATGCTATGAAGGCGTGGACGACAGGCCCTATCTCGCCGGTTCCGTGCGCGGGACGGGGCTGGTTTCCGCTCCTTACGCCTATGCCGACGAGGATGGCTACGCTTCTCTCACGGCTATCGAAACATCGCGGCCCTTCCTTCGCTGGGAGGATGAAGAAGGCAACGAGATCGGAACGGAGCGCATCTTGACCGTCTCCATGGGAGAGGATACCGTCAAGCGCGCAGTTGCCGTGTTCGCGAAAGTAGAGTTCTATGTCGACGCCGCGACTGGCGACGATGCCAACGAAGGCACGGATCCCGAAGAGCCTCTCCTTTCCATCATGGCGGCTGTAGGGAAAGCAGCACCCGGCGAGACGATACATGTGGCTTCCGGCGTATACGCCCCGATAGATACGGCAGGCAAGGCCGTGACAATCATCGGCGCGGGCATCGGCGAATCCATAATCGACGGCGGCAACACCGACCGTTGCGCCATGCTCGGATACAACTGCGGAGAGGGAACTATCCTCGTAGGATTCACCCTCCGCAACGGCTATGCCCACGAAGACGAATACCTGGATGACGGCGGTGGTGCTTACGGCGGCACGCTTATCGCCTGCGAATTGACCGCCAACTACGCGGAAGATGGCGGAGGCGCCTCACAATCCCGCCTTGAATCGTGCCTCGTTTCCTGCAATGTGGCGATGTATGTCGGCTCCGGCATCGATGCTTGCGAGTCCTACAACTGCTCCGTGGTCGGCAACCGCTCCGAATCATACGGTTCCGATGCGGCCGGAGCATTCGGAGGAGAGCACTACAACTGCGCTTTCGCAGGCAATGTCGATGCAGGCGGTTTAGAGGTGAACTGGGTTGAAGTCGAAGAGGCAGACAACTGCCTTGAAGGCGCCAAGTTCTGCGGCATGGTCGATCCTTTCCATGGCGATGCAAGACCACGCACGGGGTCTCCGCTTGTCGACGCGGGCGATGATGATAATGTCACGACGGAGTTCGACATCACTGGCGAAGTGCGCATTCAGGGCGATTGCGTGGATATCGGATGCTATGAGGGCGTGCGCTATACGGGTCTCGTAGCGCTCGTGACGGTCCAAGGGCACGGCTTTGTCGAGCCTGAGAGCGTTCTCTACGAATCCGGCGCGACCTTCTCGTTCACGGCAATAGAGGACGGCCGCAGGTTCCTCCGCTGGGAAGACGACGACGGCAACACCCTCGGCACGGACATGACGCTGACCGTCTCGAACGCCACTGAGGATGTCGGAGTGACCGCGGTATTCGAGTCACTGGCGTTCTACGCCGATGCATCCGCCCCGGCAGGCGGCAACGGTCTTTCTCCAGAGACTGCAGTGCGTTCGCTGCAGAAGGCCATCGACCTTGCCTGCGACATGGAAACGGTATATGCCGCGCCTGGCGTGTACACGCCTATCGAGGTGAAAGGCAAGCGAATCGACATCATCGCGACTGGCGGAAGAGACGAGACTATTATCGATGGCGGCGGCAAGGAACGCTGCGCCTATCTGGGCGAAGCGCCGTCATCCGGCACGACGGTTTCCGGATTCACCCTCCGCAACGGTTTCGACAAGTACGATGGCGGAGGCGCGTATGGCGGGCGGCTTTCGGATTGCGTGGTCACTGACTGCATTGTCAGCAACTCATGGAGTTCTTGCTCCGGCGGCGCGACTTACCGTTCCGACCTTTACGATTGCGTCTTGACGGGCAATACGAACTGCGGCTACGAAGCATACGGCGGCGCATCGTCTTATGGCACGGCGTACCGCACCGTGTTTTCCAACAATACCGCACGCGCCGTGCGCAGGGCATATGGCGGCGCGGCATCGGTCATGGCGACCTACGATTGCCTCTTTGTCGGCAATATGGCTATTGGCGGGATTCCGGACGAAGGTGGCATTTCCTACTCCGAATCCGGATATGGCGGCGCGGCGGCGTGGGGTAGCCATTACAATGCCACCATGACGCGCAACTCGGCGGAAGGCTCCGAAGACGGCAATGGTGGCGGCGCATACGATGCCGATCTCTACAATTCGATCGTGTACGGAAACAATGCGGATAAAGAGGCCGAACTCTACAGTTGCGCTGGAGGAGACATCTGTACCGACGACCCAGGCTTCGTGGATGCGGACACGGGCGACTTCAGGCTCGTTGCGGATTCTCCGTGCATCGACGCGGGCGACAACGGATATGTCTTCACAAAGACCGACCTCGCAGGCAACAGGCGAATCCAGGGCGGCACGGTGGACCTTGGCTGCTACG
This sequence comes from Verrucomicrobia bacterium UBA3750, assembly GCA_002371755.1. Classification (GTDB taxonomy): domain Bacteria; phylum Verrucomicrobiota; class Kiritimatiellia; order RFP12; family UBA1067; genus UBA1067. Next base: position 27,742 of record DFGM01000017.1, read on the forward strand.
AACTTTACATCCCGGACTTGGAGATAACGACGGAATCGCTTCCTGCTGCAACGGCCGGCGCTGCCTATTCCGTGCAGCTTGCGGCGACAGGCGGCGCGGGAGAGCCCTATACGTGGAGCAGTGCCGCAGGATATTCGTCCTCTCGCGCCGCCAACTCCTTCTCCGCCACCGGCACGGCCCAAGGCTGGCAGGAGGATGACGGCAGCTGGGAACTGGAACTGCCTTTCGATTTCCCGTTCTACGGAAACACCTACGGCGTGGCATTCATCGGCAGCAACGGGACCATTTCGTTTGGCGAGACTTGCGACTATTGTTACTACGACCATGATGCTTTCGCCGCCCTCCCGATGATTGCCGCGCTATGGTACGACCTGACTACAGAGGATGGCGACATCCATATCCAGACAAGTGCAACGAATGTCACTATCCGCTGGAGTTGTTCCTATTTGGATGATGGATTGCCGGTAAACGTCTCCGCGACGCTCCATGCCGACGGGAGGATTGTTCTTTCCTACGGCGACGGAAACAAACATGGCGGCTTCGTCGGCATATCCGCCGGCGACGGAATGAACTTCACCGTCATAGACGATTCACACGAGTCGCTCAATGCGCAGGACTTTGTGCTTGCCCCGATCGTCGCCAAGCCTGATTGGCTGGAGCTGTCGGAAGATGGAGAACTCTCCGGCACGCCTCATTCGGCAGGGTCGCACACATTCTGCGTAACGGTCGCGGATTCTGCGGGCCGCACGGCATCAAAGATGTTCACGCTGGATGTCGCGGGAGATGGCGAGTCGACGACCACCACGCCTGTGCCTGTGGCGTACTCATGGCTGGAGTCCTATCCGGAGGTGCTGGAAACGTTCGATGGCGATTACGAAGAGATGGCAAACTCGCAGTCGCCAGGCGAGACAGGCGACGGCAAGACATGGCCGGATGGAACGCCGTGCTATGTGTGGCAGGACTTCGTGGCCGGAACTTCTCCCGTCAATGATTCCGTGTTCACTGCGAAAATCCGCATGGAGGGCACGACCCCCGTCATCGAGTGGGAACCGGACACCCCCGAGCTTCGTGCAAGCCGCACATACCGCACGCTCGGGAAGAAGACTCTCTTGGACGGCAGATGGCTCGAGATAACAGACGAGGACCCTTCTGCTTACAACTTCTTCAAGGTGACGGTGGAAATGCCGTAGCCGTAGCGCTGCAAGGTCAAGGGGCTTTTGAGCCCCAGATTGTGAGCTGGGAGGTATCGCCAAGAGCGGTGAATACGAGCGTCTTGGTGTTGGTGCCGTCTATGGCCTGGGTAAGAGCCACTCCATGGTAGGTATCGGCGAAGCCACCGGGGCCGGTGATGGAAATGGAAAAATACGGCGTGCCGCGCTCTACTTCCCATCTGCCCGTAAAGTCGCCTGATACCGTGCCGTTCGCGTTCAGCGTGGCGCGTTTCGGCCGCGCTACCCCGAGATGGGCGTAGTCGACATCTAGCGCATGCACGATTATGTCCCACTCGCCGGGGATGCTTTTCGCGAGCCTCGTGCCTTTAGGGTCGATCTTCTCGCCGCGCATCCTGTAGGGCGCCGCCACAAGCCAACCTTTCTTGTTCAGGAATAGCTGGTGCACCCTGATGTAGTGTCCCTCATGCCCAGCCGTGGTGCGCGTATGGTAGATGATGTACGCCCTGCCGTCTTTATCCACAAACGCCGAATTGTGGCCCTGCGCCACCATACCCTCGTCCGCATCCTTCCACTTGTACGCGCCGAAAAGCCGCACGCCGCGAGAATCGTTGAAGTTCATCGCGTATGTATCGTAGAACGGCGTATTGCCGAGCCGGTCCAGATACGGCCCGCCGACCTTCCTCGAACGGTACACCCGCACATTGTAGCCGCCTTTCGCATCGAGTTTGCCGTATGAGATGAAAAGCCAATACCAATCCCCTATCTTCCTTATATAGGAGCCCTCTCCGGACACATAGGCGCCGCCGGCTATCTTCTTCCCGAAATAAGCATCCGAATGCGCATCCGTGGCATAATGTGCCGTAGTGTCCCTAAGACCTGTCTTAGCATCCAGCTTGAGCATAAATATGCCGCCGGACCACGAGCCGTAGGACATCCACATGCCGCCCGTTTCGTCCGTGACCACGCATGGGTCGATGCAATTCGGGAACATAAGGCCCCATTTTTTATTCTGGACCCCCCACTTCACGTAGCGTTCGGGCAGGGTTGGTGCGCCGAGCACCTTGGCGAGGTCGGTTTCGCGCCAAGTTTCCTCCGTAAAGCCGCCATAGACCACGGAGCCGACGTAGGAATATGGTCCCGTCACCTTGTCTGCCGTCAGAAGGACGATGTTGGACTTCCAATCGTCACCGTTTGCGGAAAGATAGACGCAATATTTGCGCATTGCCGGATTATAGACGATATCCGGCGCCCAAAGATAGTCGAACCAATTCCCCGCCGTCTCATCGGCATTCCAGCTGCGTATTTTCCGTGCAGTATCCTGGCTTATGGCGTTGCGCAGGAAGTCCGAAGATTGCCAGCTGATAAGATTCTTCGATGTGGCGCCCCAAAGGTGGGTGCCGAAGACGTAGTAGCGTCCGTCCCGATCCCTGAAAATGGAAGGATCGTGGACAGAAGCCGTGCGCACCCAACCTGGCGGCGGGCGCGACATTGCCATTCGCCCGTCGCCAAAGCATGTGAACGCCGCGGCGAAAACGAGCGCGAGAACTGCCGGTTTTGTCGTCATGCGTGCAATATGCCCATATGCGCCTGCGCTGGCACAGGGGAAGATGGCTTCAGAGCTGCCTTTGGGCGATAAGCGCGCCGCCCAAAGCCGCCGAATCTGGGACGTCCAGAGTCTCGACCTTCGCGCCGAAGATGTCCGCAATCGTATCGCGGATGCCTTTTGAACGGCTTGCGCCGCCCGTGACGCGTATCGTATCGAAGGCTCCTATCCATCGCGTGCGTTCGTAGATGTTGGCGATCTGGCCTTCGATTATCGCGCGAACCTTCGTCTCGGCGCAAGCGCCCTCCCAATCGAAATTGGCCTCTATCCCCGTCGCGGCGTGGATGGGCGTGATTTCCGCCTCGAAATACGGGAATGCACGCTTGCCGCCGTTGCCGGGCGGCGTAAGCTCGAAAGCGGTCTCGTCGAAGAACTTGTAGTCCACCCCAAGCCCGGCACGGACCTTTTCGCGCGCAAGAGAGCCGTTCTTTACACACGCGAGCGACATGAAGCCGCCGAAAGGATTGCCGAAAACGTGTCCATAACCGGCAGGATCGGTCTGGAAAGAGGGCATTGCCGCAAAAAAGACGTCGCTCGTGCCGAGAGAGATTACGGCCACGCCCGGCTTTTCGCTGCCCGTGCCGACGAGCGAGGCGGGGTTATCGCCCGTAAACGGCGCCACCGGAATGCCCGCGCGGAAACCGTAGCGCGTGAAATAGCGCGAAAGGCGAAGAGGAGACTTATCCTCCGGACGGAACACGCCCGGGAGCTTGTCCAGGACATCCGGTGCGGCGAACGAGCAGATATCCTCGCTCCATTCTAGTTTGCCGAGGTCGAGAGCGTTCATGCCGGCACCGTCGCCCGTATCGATGGGCGCATCGGCACCGGAAAGCACGCTCGCGAGGAAGGAAGAGACAAGATGTATGCGCACGGTGGAGCCGTAAGCGGCAGGCTCTTCTTCCGCGAACTTCATGATCTGCGGCAGGGTGAAGCGTTCAATCGGGGGCGAACCCGTCTCGCGGCGCACCCTGTCGCCGAACTTCTCCATAAGATGCCTGCATTGCGCCGTGGTGGAAGAATCCATCCAAATCGGCGCAACCCGGCGGGAGAAACAGCCGGCGAAGAGCTTTTCAAGCGTCTCTTCGCCGCCTGCCGCTTCCATCCTGGCCAGAGTCTCCGGCCAGGTGGAATTGAGGTAGACGCTTCCATGCTGCTGTCCATCGCCCCCGATAGCGTCTATTAGCGACACGTCAAAGGCGCTCTGGAGCTTCTTCAGCACCAAATCCAGCGCCGCAAGCCACATGAGCGGATTCGCCTGACGCACCAGCGCGTCGGGAGACGGCAGAAAACCATCGGGCGAACCGAACTGCGGCAATTCCTTGCCGAAGTTCACCGACACGGTCTTCACCACCTTGCAGGCTGTGCAATCGTAGACGAGCGCCTTTATGCTCTGGGTGCTGGAGTCGATGCCTAGCGTATACATGGAAGCTCTTCCTTTTCCTTATATTATAGGATGGTCTCAGAGCGCGAACGGATTCTCGCCGGGATAGAGCTTGTCTTCGGGGAGCGGGGTGTTGATATCCTCCACGCCCAGAAGCTTGAGCGCCTCGAACATAATCTTGCCGGCCTTCTCGAAACCAAACGCGCCATGGTGCGGGAAGCGCTTCTGCACGAGCACATGGCGGTAGAACCGCGCAAAGCCCGGAATCGCAGCGACGCCGATGGAGCCGAACGAGTGCGGGTTGACGTCAAGGAACTCGCCGTGGGCGATGTAGCTGACGAGCTTGCCGTCGGAGTTGGACTGCAGGCGGAACATCGTGGTGGGCGAGGGGATGATCTGGCCTTCCATCGTGCCGCGGGAGATTACGGGCTTGCCGCCGCCTTCCAGACCGCGGTTCATGATGAGCTGATACTTCATGCCGCAGTTCTTGAGGCACTTGGAGCAGGTGTTTCCGCAGTGGAAGCCCATGTAGAGGTCGCGCTTCGTCGCGCCGGCGAGCTTGAGCCCCTTGGGAAGGATGTCGTCCGGCACGGAGTTGTTGATGTCGAGAAGCGTGGCGGGCTTTTCCGTGGCGCATTCAAGCATATACTCGGAAAGAGCGCCGTAAATATCCACTTCGCAGGCAACGGGTATGCCGCGGCCGGTGAGACGGCTGTTGACATAGCACGGCACGAAATGGAAGCTCGTCTGGAACGCAGGCCAGCACTTGCCGGCGATGACGCCGTACTTCGCCGCACCGAGGTTCTTCTCGAACCAGTCCGTGAGCGCGAGCTCGTACTGCGCGAGCTGGGGAAGAAGATCCGGATAGGGGCACTTCGAGCCGAGCTCTTTCTTCATGTCCTTGACGATGGCGTCGATTTCCGCCGTGCGCCCGGCCATCTTGTGGAAATGCTCGAAGAGGTCGAGTTCGGAGTTCTCCTGCACGTTCACGCCGAGATCGAAGAGCGGCTGGATGGGCGCGTTGCACGCGAGGAAGTCGTAGGGCCTGGGTCCGAACCCAAACACCTTCAGGTTCTTGACGCCGATGACCGTGCGCGCAATCTTGATGAAGTCCTTGATTTCAGCCACACCTTCCTTCGGCGTGACGTTAGGATATTCGGGGATGTAGACCTTGAGACGGCGCAGCCCGACATTGTAGCTGAAGTTGAGAATGCCGCACAGCGCATCGCCACGGTCGCTTGCGAGAACCGCCTTGTTCTCTTCGCGGGCGGCGAGCACCATCGCAGGGCCACCGAACTCCTGCACGAAGTACGTGGTAGGGCCCTCGGGTCCGAAGTTGCCGAGGAACATGCACGCCGCGTTCACGCCTTCCTTGCGCGCCCATTCAAGTGCCGCAAGAGAGTCCTTCTCGTTTTCGATCGTGACAGGGCAATCCACGACCCCGGTCACTTTGGCCTTCTTGAGCTCAGCCATGAGCGCTGCTACGCGCTTCTTGGTGAGCGAGGCAGGGAAGCAATCGCGGCTCACGCCTACAATCGCCAGTTTGATTTCGGGCTGATTCAGCATTTGAAACATCCTTTCTTGTTTTAGGTATGCGTATTATACCATTTCCCTCCGGCCTGCGCCATCCCCCGTATGGGCCCCAGTTTGTCAAATAGAAAGTG
>DFGM01000024.1:0-131 GCA_002371755.1 Verrucomicrobia bacterium UBA3750
GCGAATCTCAAGGCGGAGATCGAGAAGATGTTCTCCGGCGAGAAGATCAACGCCACAGAGGGACGGGCGGTCTTGCACACCGCGCTTCGCAACGTCGAGCCGGGAGCGAAGGTCTTCGTGGACGGCAAGGA
>DFGM01000024.1:275-2720 GCA_002371755.1 Verrucomicrobia bacterium UBA3750
CACACTGGCAAACGCATCCGCAACGTAGTGAACATCGGCATCGGCGGCAGCGACCTCGGCCCCGTGATGGCGAACATCGCGCTCACTCCGTATTCGCAGCGCGACATCCGCTTCTTCTTCGTCTCGAACGTCGATTCGACGCACTTGGCGGAGTCACTGCGCGAAGTAGACGCCGCCGAAACGCTGTTCATCATCGCTTCCAAGACGTTCACAACGCAGGAGACAATGTCGAACGCCCAGGCCGCGCGCGCCTGGCTTGTCGGACGCCTCGGCTCCGAGGCCGCCGTGGCGCGCCACTTCGTCGCCGTTTCCACCGCGGCCGACGAAGTCGCGGCGTTCGGCATCGACACCGCCAACATGTTCGGGTTCTGGGACTGGGTGGGCGGCAGGTATTCTCTGCCTTCCGCGATCGGTCTCTCGCTCATGATCGCCATCGGCCGCGACAACTACGCCGACCTGCTCGCCGGATACCACGCCATGGACAAGCACTTCCGCGAAGCTCCGCTCGCCGAGAACATGCCGGTGATCCTCGCGCTCCTCGGCATCCTCTACGCAAACGGCTACGGCGCCGAGACCTACTGCTGCCTGCCCTACGACCAGTATCTGGCGCGCTTTCCGGCATACCTCCAGCAGATGGACATGGAGTCCAACGGCAAGTGCGTGGACAAGCAGGGCAACCGCGTCACCTACACGACAGGTCCGATAGAATGGGGCGAGCCAGGCACCAACGGACAGCACTCCTTCTACCAGCTCATACACCAGGGCACGCACCTCATCCCCTGCGACTTCATAGGCTGCTCACGCACGCACAATCCCATCGGCGACCTCCACGACAAACTCATGGCAAACCTCTTCGCGCAGACGGAAGCTCTCGCCTTCGGCAAGACCGCAGACGAATGCCGCGCGGAAGGCGTGCCAGAAGAACTCGTTCCCTTCAAAACCTTCGAAGGGAACCGCCCGACCAACACGCTGCTCACCGACGAACTCACCCCGGCGACACTCGGTGCGCTGGTCGCGCTGTACGAGCACAAAGTCTTCGTTCAGGGCGTCATATGGAACGTCTATTCCTTCGACCAGTGGGGTGTGCAGCTCGGCAAAGTCCTCGCGAAAGGCGTCCTCTCCGACCTCACCGCACAGACCCCTTCGGGCAAGCACGACACCTCCACCAACCAACTGATCGCAAGGTACCGCAAGGCGGTCGGCCGATAAGACCGCACGCTAGGCGCGCGCGATACTCCGCGCGCCTAGCGTGCGCGCGACGGCCGCCGCGGCGATTGGCGCATGGGCCGATACGGAAACGTTCGGCGGCTATACGTGGACGTACCGCATCAACGGCGACACTGCGGAGAATTTGGCATAATATTCAGCAGGAATGCTGTCTTGTGAAATCTGTTAATAAAGTGAATCATAAAGTGTGTGCGACCATGGAACGCACAGAGCCAGCCATGTCTTACGAAGAACTGGTTGACAAAATCGGCTTGGAATGGGAACGGGGCCGGAACAATGCGATCCGTGCGGTAAACATTGAATACGTACAGACGAAATGGCGCATAGGCCGGTACATCGTGGAATTTGAGCAGCATGGCCATGCGAGGGCGAAATACGGAACGGGCCTCATTGACAGATTGGCCCGCGATCTCACGGCTCGGCATGGGCGCGGCTTCAGCCGGAGTAAACTGATTTATGCCAGACTCTTTTACATTGCCTTTCCAAAAGGTGCGACGCTGTCGCACCTTTTGAGCTGGAGCCATTATCTTGAAATCTTGAAGGTGTCTGATCCGGTCGGACAGAAATTCTATGCGCTGGAGTGCGCCCGATCCAACTGGGGAGTCCGTGAGCTGCGTCGCCAGATTGGCTCGTCACTCTATGAACGCTATGCTTTGAGCCGAGACAAGAAAGGTGTGCTGAAATTGGCGCAGAAGGGTGCGGAACCGGCAGCGCCTGATGAAACACTGCGCGAGCCGTTCGTTTTTGAATTCACCGGAATCAGTCCTGTAAAGCGCTATACGGAGAAGACGCTTGAAGAACGACTTTGCAGCAGACTTCAGGACTTCATGCTTGAACTTGGCAAGGGTTTCGCTTTCGTCGGGCGGCAGTACAAGATGCTTATTGGCGCGAGCCAGTTCAAGGTTGATCTTGTGTTCTACAACTGGTATCTGAAATGCTTTGTCCTCATTGACCTCAAGCGCAAGGGCGTAACGCACAGGGATATTGGTCAGATGAATCTGTATCTCAACTACTTCGCGGCGGAGATGTCCGCGCCCGCAGACAATCCGCCGATAGGAATAGTGCTTGGTTCTGTGCGTGATCAGGTCGTCGTGGAATACGCCATGCGAGGCATAACCAACCGCATCTTCGTGAGCCGCTATCAGCTATACCTGCCGGATAAGGAGCAGCTAAGGCGCGAACTCGCCTACGCGATAGAGGCGGAAGAAGGCAAGAAGA
>DFGM01000050.1:0-2984 GCA_002371755.1 Verrucomicrobia bacterium UBA3750
GACTTGTTGAAGGCGTAGGAGGCGAAGGCTTCCCAGTCAGTCCAGATCTTCTCGATGAGATTCTTCGCTTCCGCCTCGTCCTGCCACTTGTCCACGCGGAACTCGGGATTGGCAAGGCAGCCCGCCACGAACTTCGCCTTCAGTTCGTTCATTATGTCCATGAGCTTCTTGCCCATGGCTTTGCGAAGCTTGTCGGATTCGCCGCGTGTAAAGCCCGCGAGGAGGCGCGAAAGAAGCATCACCTGTTCCTGGTACACCGTCACGCCATACGTATCCTTCAGGTACTTCTCCATGAGAGGATGGTCGTAGGTGACGGGTTCTTCGCCCTGCTTTCTCTTTACGAACGTCGGGATGTAGTCCATCGGGCCGGGACGGTAGAGCGCGTTCATGGCCACGAGGTCGGTGAGCCTTTCGGGCTGGAGGGCCATGAGCCACTTCTTCATGCCGTCGGATTCGAACTGGAAAAGCCCAGTCGTCTCGCCGCGCCCGAAAAGGAGATACGTTTCCCTGTCGTCGTCTGGTATCTTATCCGTATCGAGGAAGCCATTCTCGTCCCACAACTCTTCCGGGACGCGCGGATTGCGAGGCCCGAGCAGGTTGACGCACTCCTTTTCGACAGTGAGGGTCTTGAGGCCGAGGAAGTCCATCTTGAGCAGTCCCACAGGCTCTACGTAGTGCCCGTCGTATTGCGTGGTGAGGAGCTTGTCGGCGTTTGAAGAGCCGTCTTCCTTCTTGGCCCCACCCTTTTCCGGGGTGGGCATGACGGGAAGAGTCTCTATAAGAGGATCGCGGGAGATTATGATGCCGCAGGCATGCACGCCGGGCTGGCGTATCGAGCCTTCGAGCCTGGCCGCGCGCTCCAGGAGCTTGTGGACGACGGGGTCTTCGCTTTCGAACGCCGCATCCAGATCTGCCGATTCCTTGCGCGCCTTCTTGAGCGTGATTTTCGGCGTGTCGGGAACGAGCCCTGCGAGCTTGTTGGTGTCGGCGAGGGGATAATCCATCACCCGCCCTACATCCTTTATCGCCATCTTTGCCGCCATCTGGCCAAACGTGACGATGTGCGCCACATGGTCTGCACCGTATTTGCGCGTCACGTAGTCTATGACGCGTTCGCGCCCTGCGTCGTCGAAATCGACGTCTATATCAGGCATGGAGATGCGGTCGGGGTTGAGGAAGCGTTCGAAAAGAAGGTCGAACTTCAAGGGATCCACGTTGGTGATGCCGAGTGCGTAGGCTACGGCGGAGCCTGCCGCCGAACCGCGCCCTGGGCCTACCCACACGCCCATGGCGCGTGCGGCCGCTATGTAATCGTGGACGATAAGGAAGTAGCCCGGGAAACCCATCGTGCGGATGGTGTCTAGCTCAAACTGCACGCGCTCTTCGACATCTTCCCGCAATCCGTGCGGCGTCCCCTCGCCGGGCTTTTCGTCCTTCCAGCGCTTCACCGCGCCTTCCCACACGAGATGCGCGAGATATTCCGCTTCGAACTGTATCCTTATCACCTTGTCGTAGCCGCCAAGTTTGGCTATGCGCCCCTCTGGATACATCGATGCGAGCGTCTGCTCGTCGTATTTCTCTTTAGTCCCCTCTTCCGTGCCGAACTCGAGCGGTATGTCGAACTTCGGCATGATAGGGTCTGAATCAAGTTTGTATTCCTCTATGCGCTCGGCGACTTCAAGCGTGTTCGATATCACCTCTGGGCATTCGGCAAAGATGGCCTCCATCTCCCCGGGCGTCTTGAAGTATTCTTCGCCCGTGTAGACCATGCGCTTCTCGTCGCTCATCTTCGCGCCGGTGGAAAGAGCGAGAAGAACATCGTGGCTGTCGTCGTCGAGCTTGTCAAGGAAGTGGACGTCGTTGGTGGCGATTACGCGTATGCCCAGTTTCCTGCCGAGTTCCAGCGAACCCTTCGCCACGCGCATCTGGCGCTGGTAGAGGTCGCGAAACTCCTGCATGGCCGAAACCGGCACGTCCGGGCCGGACTTCGTCGAGTTGTGGAGCATTATCTCGAGTGAGTAATCATCGCCGAAGAGATCCTTGTACCACTTTGCGATTTTCTCGGCCTCGTCCATTCTTCCTGCGGCAATGGCGTCCGGCACTTCACCCGCGACGCAGGCGGCCGAGCAATGGAGCCCTTCATGGTATTTCTCGAGGAGGTTGTGGTCGATGCGCGGTCGCTGATACCTGCCGTTTATGTGAGCCTCGGAGATGAGCTTTACGAGGTTGGAATAGCCCGTCTTGTTCTTTGCGTGGAGGCACAGATGGAAGCGGCGCTCGTTCTTGTCGCGCGACTTGTAGTCGCCCGAGGACGTCACATACGCTTCGCACCCGAGGATCGGCTTTATGGGCGGCAATTCGGCAAACGCCTTCTTCTTCGACTTGCATGTATCGTAGAACGCTTTCAGTGCGAAAAGGTTGCCGTGGTCCGTCACGGCAATGGCGCGCATGCCGGCCTTTCTCGCCTTGAGAACGAGCGGCTCTATCTGGCACTGCCCGTCCAGCAGCGAATAGGTCGTGTGGAGATGGAGGTGTACGAAATCTCCCATTGCCGAGCGGTAATCCCTTTCGTCAGTTCTTGAAGGAATGGATAGGCGCGGGGATGCGTCCGCCGCGGGAAATCATCTCTTCGCAGGAGAAACCGTTCACGGCCATGACAGGGGCGTGGCCGAGGAGGCCGCCGAACTCCACCGTGTCGCCCACGCCCTTGCCGGCCACGGGTATGACGCGCACGGCCGTGGTCTTCTGGTTGATCATGCCAATCGCGGCTTCATCGGCGATTATGCCGGAGATGGTGCTTGCGGGAGTATCGCCGGGGATGGCAATCATATCCAGCCCCACGGAGCAGACGCACGTCATAGCCTCGAGCTTTTCGATGGTGAGGGCGCCGGCCTCCACGGCATCAATCATGCCCTGGTCTTCGCTCACGGGTATGAACGCGCCCGAAAGCCCGCCCACATAGGAGCTGGCCATCACGCCGCCCT
>DFGM01000050.1:3046-4469 GCA_002371755.1 Verrucomicrobia bacterium UBA3750
CCCTTCTTCACCTGGTCGTTGAGCAAGGCGAGGGCGGCGGTCGTGCCGGGCGCGCCTGCGTGCTCAAGCCCGATTTCGCGGAGAATGTCAGCCACGGAATCGCCCACCGCCGGCGTGGGTGCAAGAGAAAGGTCGATTATGCCGAACGGAACGCCAAGCCGCTTCGACGCCTCCTGCGCCACAAGCTGCCCTACGCGCGTAATCTTGAACGCCGTCTTCTTTATCGTCTCGCAAAGTGTGCCGAAATCCGCCCCGTGCATCGATTTGAGCACGTGGTTCACCACCCCCGGACCGGAAACTCCCACATTGATGATTGCCTCCGCTTCGCTCACGCCATGGAATGCGCCCGCCATGAATGGATTGTCGTCAGGCGCGTTGCACAAGACGACGAGCTTCGCGCAGCCTATCGAATCACGCTCCTTCGTGCGCTCCGCCGTGGCCTTCACGATTTCGCCCATCAGCTTGATCGCGTCCATATCCATGCCGGTCTTCGTGGAACCCACGTTCACGGAGGAGCAAATCCTCTCCGTGACGGCCATCGCCTCGGGTATGGAGCGGATGAGCAGCTCGTCTGCGGCCGTCATACCCTTGGAAACGATTGCCGAGTACCCGCCTATAAAGTTCACGCCAAGCGCCTTTGCCGCCTTGTCCAGGGTCTTCGCAATCTTCACGAAGTCGCCGGGTTTCTTGCAGCACGAAGCCCCCACGAGAGATGCGGGGGTGATCGAAATGCGCTTGTTTATCACGGGCACGCCGAACTCGCGCCCGATTTCGTCTCCGGTCTTTACGAGATTCCCCGCAAAACGCAGCAGCTTTTCGTAAATCTTGTCGCAAGTCGATGCGACAGACGAATCGGCGCACGAAAGGAGACTCACCCCCATCGTAATCGTACGCACGTCCAGATTCTCCTTGAGGATCATCTGGTTCGTCTCGAGCACTTCGTCTATGTTTATCATCGCCAGCCCTTCCTACGCTCAGACCCTGTGCATCTTCTCGAATATCTCGCTCTTCTGACAGCGGATTTCCATGCCCATTTTCGCGCCCAGCGCGTTAAGGTTGGCGGCGAGCTCGACAAAAGGCGTCGGAGAGCCGCCGTAGTCCACAATCATCATCATGTTGAAGTATTCGTGCACTACGGTCTGGGATATGTCGAGGATGTTGATGTTTTCCCCGGCGAGGTAGTTGCAGGTCTTGGCAAGGATGCCAACGGCATCCTTGCCGACGACGGTGATTATCGCTTTCTTTATCTTGTTTGCCATGCCGCGTATTATACCATATTTTCCCCGGATTGTCTCCGGGAATACGACACGCTTCCCTCCCGCGCAAAGATGTGTGCCTCCCTGAGACGGTATCCGGCCCATGCGCATCGGTCTGGAAACCAATGGGCATCGGCCGGGCGACCAATGGGCATTGAATCCGGATT
>DFGM01000094.1 GCA_002371755.1 Verrucomicrobia bacterium UBA3750
TTCCCGTAAGGCACTTCGACAAGCGCGGAATAGACTAGCCCCGACGCGCCGCCGAATTCGAGAATCGTTTTCGCGTTTCCGCCGGACGGCTTGGCAAATGCGCCGTCGCAGGCGATAGACTTCGGATAGAAATACCGCAGATCCTCCTTCCGGAATCCCCTGAGGACCGGATGGCGCGTTCTGTATGTGCGCAGGATGGCTCCTGACTGGTCAGAGACGGACGGCAGCTCCGGAAGCCATTCGGGGTAATCATCTCGCTTAAGGACGACGATTGTCTCGCCCGCCGCTGCACGCTCGAGCAGCCGCTCGGAAAGCGAATCCTTCGCGCCAAAGACGTTGGCATATCGACGGTCGGGGATGCCCGCCTTCCTGCTGACGGCTATTTCGAGTCTTTTCTCGCAAAGCCCCTTCAACCCGAAGACAAGCGTGTATTCACCAGGCTTTGGCGTCTTGAAGGAAATCTGCTTTCTGAGAAGCGCAGACGTATCCACGTCGATCCGCTCATCCTTGGACGAAGCGACCGTCTTGCCGTCCGCATCCTCAAGCCGCCAGAACCACGTCACAGTCGCGGGACGCCACCTGTCGTAGAACACATTGACATCGTACTTGACTTCCGTCCCCTCGTAGAAGCGCGAATAGCGCTGGATATTCACGACGTCGATCTCCGGCGAAACGCGCCACTCCGGATCGATGTGGTACCAGCGCCACGGCGTCCAGAGCGTCACGTCCGCATCGCGATGCCCGCGCACCGCCTCGACTTCCGTCTCGATGTGCCACTTGTCGCAGTATCTTGGATCGTTGAAAACCTCGTCGCCCGCAAGGCGCGTCCATCCGAACGGCGGATTGAAGAAGAAGTCCCAGCACGTCTCGTTGATGAAAATCGGCTTCTCGCCCCATTTGGCAGGCGAATCGGCGTAGATGTTGCAGACCTTCAGGATCTGCCCGGAGGGAATCGCCTGCCCTTTCACGAAAGGCTTTTCGATATCGCGCCAGTAGAACGAATACGGCATGTAGCACCCGGCCTTGCGCAAGGAGAGCAGCTCCACGGGATAGTGCGTCGAGATGATGTTGTTCTCGCCGCGCAGATCGAGGTCGCAGCCCGTTTCGGCGAAGTGGAACGGATCGAACGCACGGATATTCCTCAGCGCGGACTGGACTGGCCCCAGATTGCGGTCTTCGCTCTCGGCGTAGTATTCGTTCGTGATATACCACGTCATGACGGACGGATGGTTGCGCAAGGTCGAGGCAAGGCAGCGGTCGTTGTACTCCTTCCACGCCCAGAACTCCTTGTTCGCGCTCTTTTCGGGAGAGGGATTCGCGATTGTCGCGAAGCCTACGGCGCATGGGATTCCCGCCTCGTCGCAGAAATCCAGAAACTCCGACGAGTTGTAGACGTGCCGCAGAAACTTGATGCCTCGCAGCTTGCCTTCCCATAGGATGTCGCAGTTGAACTGGCGCTTGCAGCGCCTGTCGAAGTCCCACCACCCCCACGTGCTGATAAACGCCCGCGCTTCGCCCTTCACGCGGTGTCCGTTCCACATGAGCGCCATCCCGTCCGCCCAGAACTCGCGAAACGCAAAACGCGTCAGTTTTTCGTCCACGACATTCCCCTTCGCATCGACAAGTTCCGTCACGAGCTTGAGGAGCGGAAAGTTGAAAGGCCCCCATAGCGGCGGATTCTCCCACTTTGCTTCATCCGCAAAGGAAAGAAGCTTCTCGTCTCCGCGCCAGACGGAGTTGCGCACAGTGAAGCCATTTGGATGCTCCGCCTTAACGCGAATCGTCTTCTCACGGAACGACGTCACGACCGAAACGCGGCCGATGGCGTTTTCGCCGCGCGATTCGAGCGCAAGCTCCGAAACCGCCGCGAGACGTCCCGGCATTCCGCTCGGATACTTCTCTTCGTCCGCGCGCTTCGCGTCTATGCCGAATTCGTTCTCTTCGCCAGGCTTGACGAATTGCGTGACGTCCGCCTCGACGTCTCCCGCGAAGTTGCCGTCCGCGCCGAATGTCGCCGCTTCTTCGCCGTTTACGTAAAGCGTCGCCACGCAGGAGACGCGAAGCGCCTTGAAGAATACGCGCTTTCCTGCGAACGACGCAGGCACCGCGAACTTGCCGGAGAACTTTTCCGCGCCGTCCTTCACCTCGGCGGGCATCACGGCCTTCTTGCCCGAGACGCGCGTCCACCCCTCGTTCATCCTCAGAAGCTCGCGGTGCGGCGACTTTGCGTCCGCAAGCCGCGCGAAGACGCGATAGACCTTGCGGCCGGATCCGTCCGTGAAGCCGACCGCCGCGCGGAACTGCCCCGAGCCATTGTCTTCGTAGGGGACATTGAGTTTAAGCGTCCTTCCCAGTTCGACGTCCCTGCGATCCGTTTCTGCGAGCGTCTTGCCGTAGTAGTCGGTCACCTTCACGCGGAGCCGTCCCTTGACAGGAGAGCCGAGATAGCTGTTGAGCGTCACGGCCACGTTCGATGCGCCGAAATCGGCTTCCGCGGCGAAAGCGACTTCCGGGTCGAGCGCCATGTTCGTGAATATGCGCTGCGGCGCGTAGTCGAGCGGCTTCTCCGCGAGGACGATCCTCGTCCACGAAGTCTGTTTGTCGACACGGAACGCCTCGCCCGGTTTGACTTCCACCGGACGCGACTCTAGCGTCATCAGCTCTTTGCCGTTGTCGTCCATCCACGGCCCGCCGCGCACGAACTCGACGCGTCGGCCCTCGTGCCACACCTTGGCGCGGGTGGTCGCGTCGTCGCCCGAAAATCCCTCGAGCCGCACATAGTACGATCCAGGCTTGACGCCGTCTGTCATCAAAAGCCCGTCCTTAGCCGCGCTGCGCTCAAGCGTCCAATCCGCCCGCGCCGTGCACACTGCGGCGATGCAGACGAGAGATGCGATTGCTTTGTTCATGGTTGGTCTCCTTTTATGGGGAACTGGGAAAGGGGAACGGGGAATAGGGAACCTCTTCCCAATTCCCCAAACATACAGCCAAAGACCGTGAACTCCACGAGCCCTGGAGTGATGCCGGGCGGAGCGGAAAGAACGACAAGCCTCACGGCGTCGGCCTTGGCCTCTAGCGCTTCGCGGTAGTCCACCATGAGATCTATGTCGTTCTTGGAGGCGTCGAGCCAAGTCCACCAGACGCCGTTCGAGCGATAGTCCACGCGGTAGCGGTAGGGGCCTGGAAGGACGCCACGGTTCGTGTCGAGCCCGAGGTCCCGCCAAATGACGCGGAAGGAACGGATGGTGCGTTCTCCAGGGAACTCGAATACGGTCTTCGACGGCAGTCCTTCAACCGCCGACCACGTCTTGAGACTGCCGTCCGTCGCCTCGGGGCAGGCGGACGCGAGCGGTATCGCCTTCCATCCCGTACCGCCCTTCCTGCCGCTGGACGGAAGCCACTGCGGCGTTTCGGTAGCCTTGCCGACGGCAATATCCCCGTCAGGCTCGAAGAAGAGCCTGTCCTGCGCAAGAAGCCGCTCGAAACCGTGGTACGCGCACACGGCAACACAGCTGTTGATCCACCAGTCTCCATTTTTATCGCACCAGATCGAGCCGTGGCCTGTTCCTGTGACAAGACCCTTCTCCGTCATGAAGAACGGAT
>DFGM01000096.1 GCA_002371755.1 Verrucomicrobia bacterium UBA3750
CTTGCCCTCCGGCAGAAGCGACGGCGCATGTGCCGTTTTCGGATTGAACATAAAGCCAACCGTATCCGTCTCGCGGTCATCTCCTGTCGCGTTCAATATCTCGCTCACCATCTCATCCGGCGCGCGGTAGAGCGCGAAGGAAACCCTGGGCGTTCCAGCGCTTTTGAGCACCCTGACCGCGCACGCCTGCGCGACGCAGGGCGTGGGAAGGAGGCGGATACGCTTGATGCCGATAGACTTGCCGCGCAGAATCGCCTTGCCGTCCGCAACGAACTCCCACTCGTCCACGAGCTCGCCATTGGAGACGTCCTCGCGCAGGGCGACGACATTGAACTCTTCGCCGATCTTCGCTTCATGCGCAAAAAGCGCCTTGCGCATTTCGCCGAAGTCCCGGAGCGCCTTGACATCGTCCGCATCGAGAACGCCGGCCTTGTTCGGCGCGACGCCGATGTTCATCGTGCCGCCGTTCCCGACCGTGCCGACATAGAGCTTAGCGAGATACGCACCCGATTTCGTCGTGCCGCGCTCGCCTTCATGATAGAACCACCCGCGACGGAGCGGGAAATCCGCTTCGTTCACGCGGAAGAACTCGCCGTCCGGCGAACCCTCGTTCCGCGTGGACACAAAAACCGGGTTGCCGTACTTTCCGTCGCAGAATCCTCCAGTGCGAACGACAGTGGCGCGCGAATCTTCTGAAATGAAACCGCGTTCGTTGCCGCACCATCGCAGATCGGAATCGTCACGCTCGCCGGCGAAAATAGTCACGTTCGGCTGAAGTTCGCGGACGAACTTGAACACCTCGCCGAAGCGGTAGTAGTCTGCGCCGATCCTGCGCTTTTCCCTTGCCCCGCCGTAGTAGCCGTCGCCGCCGTTGGCACCGTCGAACCACATTTCGAAAACATCGCCATACCGCCCGTCCAACAGCTCCTTCAGCTGCTCATGGTAGATTTCGACGTACTTGTCGGTCGCGTAATCGGCGCTGTTGCGGTCCCACGGCGAGCAGTAGACGCCGAACTTAAGCCCCGCCCTTCTGCACGCCTGCTCCATTTCCTTCATGTAATCTCTTCCCTGTTCCCCGTTCCCTGTTCCCTTCCAAAACGGAGTTTTGGTAATATTGTGCTCCGTCGTCTTCGTCGGCCAGAGGCAGAAGCCGTCATGGTGCTTGGCGACGACTACCAGCCCGCACATTCCGGCGGCCTTGCACGCGCCAACAATCTGGTCGGCGTCGAATTTCGAAGGATTGAGCATGGCGGGGTCTTCGTCGCCATAGCCCCATTCGCGGTCAGTGTAGGTGTTAAGCCCCCAGTGGACGATGCCAATGACATCCTCATCGGCCGCCAGCCGCGCCGCCATGGCCGCCCGCGGCACGGGTCTTGCCGCAGCCGCAGACGCAACCAGCGTCGCGAAGGCGCAAATCATGAAGACTAGGCTTCTTTTCATTCTGTATTATCCTTTGGTTTCAGGGTTTCAAGCAACCGATGGGACAGACAAACACGCCCGAATCTGGAATTTCATACGCAAAATCGCCCTGCGCCGTAACTACCATGAGAAACGACGGTTTTGGCATGCGATTGAAATCAATCCCGTCGGAAAGTTTTTTCAATGTGCGAACCCCCTCGCCGACGAGTCGTTCTCCACCAAGCTTGACCTCAACCAGTCCATAATGTCCATTTCTTAAATGAACCACTGCATCGCACTCGAGTCCGCTCTTGTCCTTGTAGTGCGAAACATCGCCATCCAAGGCATCGGCATACGTGCGCAGGTCTCTGGCGACGAGAGTCTCGAAGAAAAGCCCAAATGTCTTGAGGTCGTTCATCAGATCTTCCGGTCCAAGACCAAGGGCCGCCGTCGCTATGGAAGGATCTGCAAAGTAGCGCGTATCAGTCGTCCTCACGGGCGTTTTACATCTAAGGTTCGGACACCATGCCGGCATATCTTCAAGCACAAATATCTTCTTCAATGCGCTGATGTACTCGTAAATCGTGTTCTCTGAAAACGTATTCGGCTCGTTCGGTCCAAGATCGGCGCGAATGACCGACATGGACGCCTGCGTTCCCTGAAGTCGTGCAAGCGACTTCAAAAGCCGCCGCGTAAACCCTGCATCCCGTTCAATGTCGTCAACACGAGAGATGTCGCTCTCGGCAATAGCATCGACATAGTCAAACGCCTGTCGCAACGCACCTTTGCCGCGCTTCATCGTCGCTGCGACAGGCCATCCGCCACGACATGTCAGATACGCCACATCTTCCAGCTTGTTCGGCGCGGAATCGCCCAATGCCTTGCGACCGGCGAACAAATCGCCAAGAGAAACGGAGCCAGTCGATTCGCCGCTTTCGAAAAGCGACATCGGACGCATCGTCAGCCAGGCGAAACGCCCAGTCCCTGTATGCCGCATGAGCTTTTTCCTCTTTTTGTCAGGAGGAACCGCGCTTCCGGTCAATATGAATCGTCCGAACTCGTGCGAATGATCGACATCATATCGGATTGCATCCCAAAGCTGCGGGGCATCCTGCCATTCGTCTATCAGGCGCGGAGTAGTTCCAATCAGCAAACGCGATGGACGGGTTTGCGCAATCAGCAGATTCTGTTCTGCGGTTTCAGGATCGTGCATATATACCGCACTTTTGGCAATCTGTTCGGCAGTTGTCGTCTTGCCGCACCATTTAGTGCCTCTGACAACCACAGCCCCTTTCGCCTCAAGCGCATCTTTCAGCAAAGTGTCGAATATTCTATTTTTGTATGTAAACATGTTAAATATTTTACCATATCACACTTCAGCAGTCAACCACACCATGACACTTGGCGCGTTTTTACCGTGACATTTGGCGCGTTTTTACCGTGACACTTGGCGCGTTTCTTCATCTCGCCACTCCGTTCACTTTCGCCTCAAGACGCTTTTCCCGTCCGCGCCGACAGCGGCGGTCTTTTCCTGTCCGGCGAAAGACACTTTGACTTTGCGGCCTTCAAACGACTGGGCGCCCGTTACTCCTGCACGCGGCGCCACGCGCCCCCATACCGGAACGGGCATTCCTCGCTGAAGGATCGCCCCGTCCGTGAACGGCGCACCCATTTCGATTCTCGCATCCGCCTCTATCTTGAATTCATGTCCGCGCGGGCGGACGGCTTCGGCAAGCGCGGCACGGTCTTTCACAACGGCCGCCTCGAACTCCGCATGGCGCGGCCAGTTCTTCAGGTAGTCGCGGTACGTTTTGACATCATAGGAAATCTCATCTTTCCCGTCCGCGAGCAGCTTCTCAATAATGCCCTCGACAGCGCCGGGTGCATCAGGATCGACCTTGTAGTGCATCTTCATCCAACGCCGCCGCGTGGCGAAATCGCGCAGCATCCGCTCGCCGCTCCAAAGCCGCTGGCAGATATTCGCCGCCTCTGCCGCCTGGCGATACTGCGGTGTTTTTTCATTCAGCGCAAGATTCACCCCTTCGGCCAATTCCGCCGCAGTCCACGTGCCAACTTCCACGCCGTCGATCTTGACCGCATAGCGGCCTTCTTTCAGATTTTTGATGCGCAGGATTTCGCGGTTGAAGTCGCGCTCAAACGGCACAAGATCAAGCACTCCGCGCATCTCCGCTGTCATCGGGAAGGGAAGCGCCTTTTCTGTGCACGTGAACGAAAGCGCGTCCGCGCCGCCTGCATCGCGTTCAATTTCATCGACGAGCCCTTCCGCTTCCTGCGTTTTCAAGATCTCGTAGAGCATGACCGTATGCCCCAACGGGCCGGGATGGACACGATCAAACCAAGTCGGCGATCCGCGCACGAGGCTTGCGGACGGATCCTTCTTCTGCATCTCCGCGTTGATCGCCACCATTGTCTTCTGCAGATCGACGCACATCGCCTTGTCGCGCTCCGCCCATGAGCGGACATGATCCGCAAGAATCGCGAGTCCGTCGTTGCAGATGATGTCGGACGGCTTGCCGTTAACGAGGCAGGTCTGGTCGTAGGGCGACGGCGTAAAGTAGATGATTTCAGGATTGCCGGCTTCGTCGCGAACACGCCGGACGAGTTCATCCATCCGCAAATCGTATGTTCTAATGGCAGACTTGCGCCATTCGGCGAACGCGGGCGTATCGTTCGTGCGCGGCCAGACATCGCGGTTGATGTCGTTCATGCCGAACATCACCGTGACAACCGTCGGCTTCTTGGCGACAATGTCGTCTTCGATGCTCCAAAGTCCCTGCTCCGCTCTGGCACCCGACCAGCCGGAGTTCGAGAACCAGATGTTCCGCTCCGGGTAGCGCGTCGCGTAGAAGAGGTTCACGTACTCGCCGTAACGCCCGCCGTGCGTAATCGAGTCGCCGAAAAACACGACCCGGTCGCCGTCCTTGAACGGCGCGGATAGCGCAGAAAAAGCCGCCAATATCGTGGCAGTCAATGTCCGCATTTTGTCACACGTGTTTTTTGTCATTTCATTTTGCCTCCAGCATTTTCAAACGCCTTCAAGAGACATTCCGCGTCGTAAACGCAATATGTTTCATAGCGATCCTTTTCCAGTGCGGAAGTAGTTGTCGAAGAACTGCGCAACAAGGGGAATCACCCCATACGAGAACGCCATCGTATGTGTACTGTGGTCTTCGTCTTCACCGCGCAGCTCAACATACGTGTGCTTCACGCGGTTGGCAGAAAGCATGTCGTGCAGAAGGCGGTTCGGACCAAGGAAGAAGTCGCTTGTGCCGCAGAATGTCACAATTTCGACATCGCCATTCTTGAGTCCCTTCGCCTGCGTCACCACGGAATACTCCTGCCAAAACCGCAAATTCTCGCCAGGCTTGCCAAGGATATCATTTAGCCCCCAGTGTCCGTAGTACGGCGTCAGATCGACTCCGCCTACGATGTTGCCAACCGCACCGAAGAGGTCTGTATGGCGAAATCCGATGTAGCACGCGCCGTGTCCGCCCATCGAGACGCCGAATATCGCCCGTTTCTTCCTGTCAGCCTCCGTGCGGTAGTTCGCGTCGATGTACGGCAAGACCTCCTTGACGACAAGAGTCTCGTACATCATCTTCGGGTTCACCGGCGAATCAAGCCACCAGCTCGTCTTCGCCCCGTCGGGGCACACGGCGATAAAGCCGTACTTGTCCGCGAGATTGGGCAACAGACCGCCGGGATGTGCCTGATAGAAACCTTTCGAGTCGCCTCCTGCGCCGTGGAGCGCATAGACGACGGGGAAGCGCGCGTCGGGTCTGGCCTCGTATCCGTCAGGCAGTATAACCGACACCGGCACTCTCTTTTCCATCGACGCGCTCTGCACCTCGATATACTCAACCTTGGCAGCATTAGCCGCCAACGCCGCGAACGCCGCGGCGGCAAACGCCGCAAATCTGCCAACATCAATTATGCTCATTCTCCTATTCCCCTTCCCTTATCGCTTGCACATGAGCGGGACTGACGAGAAGCCCTCCGGCCTGTCATGCAATTCGCAGTGGCAGTCGCCGAGATGCTTCATCTTGAAGCCGTTCGCCTTGTACTTTTCGTAGTCGAAGGCGTTCAGTTCGTCGATAGCAATCTGGTGGAACTTGTCAAAGTCTGGCCACCATTCCCAGCCGCTGCCGAAGTCGTTGTAGAGGAAGGCGTCGGCGCACTGTTTGCCGAGTTCCGGCGTCACGTAGAACGCGCCCATCGCGAGGAC
>DFGM01000001.1 GCA_002371755.1 Verrucomicrobia bacterium UBA3750
TACAGGCTTCTGCGCAAGGGGAAGGCCGTCCTGTCATGAACGCAGGCTTGGCATATACAGTGAAACATATACAGAAGGGTCTGACCCTTTTGACAATGATGAAATACGCAATAATGAGCGACATGCTTGTAGCATTAATCGTAAGTCGTTACTGTGCGTAATTGTTGCTTCACAATTCCGCACAAAGGCGACATTGCAACATCCTAATGCATAATGTTTATGCTCAAGAAAAATAATCATATGCTCGCCTACGTACCGATTAGTTTGCGTTGTTACCCGTAATATAGGAGAAGTGTTACAATGAATGAAAAAGGACAAATGAGAGTAACGAGGTTGCTCATTGCGGTAATGATTGTGATGCTTGGCATTGCGCTATTGCCAATACGATGCTATGGATATTATGTATTGTTGAAAATCATAGTATGTTCGGGGGGTGGATTTCTTGCGACAAAAGCCTTTGCGGTAAACTGCGTAGGATTGGGATGGTGGCTGGCAACAACAGCGGTCGTTTACAACCCGTTTATTCGGATTCCGCTTGGAAGAGAACTATGGGTTATTGTCAACATAGCCACAATCATTATGCTTGTGATCTTTCAAATTTCGGTATGTAAAACTAGGTCTTAAAACCAAACTGTACTGCATAAACGGAGTCTCGTTATGACGACAAGGATTATGGCTGGAATAGGGTTGTTATTAGTATTGATAATAGTGAGCGGAATAGTCATAATAGGAATACTGGGAATACTTGGAATTGTCACTGATGGTGCGACATCCGTCTTGTCATCATTGGCGTTTATTTTTGGAACGGGATGGGATAAGAAAGCGCGCGAATCTATCCGAAAAATTGACCTTCTGGCATCGTCTTTGCACGCGCGATTGCCAATGTGCTGTCGTCAAACCATCAATACGCCTCTCTACAAGGGATCCCCCATTTGCTTTGCGGCCGTTGCGTACGGTGCTGTTTTGTATGCTTTTTTTCTAAAAAAGAAATCGTGGGTAGTAGAAGCAAAGCTTAAGGCTTATCGAAAACTCATAAGAGATATTGGCTCTGTAGAATCCAATGTTATTGATGAAATTGAACACACCATGCGAATACACCCTTTGGTGTTCTGGGATTACAGCGAATGGATAGTGAGAAAATTGTGTGCAGGAGATGTTCCGTCGGATATTTCCAAGGCTTGTGCCATGGTGCATGAGTCAATAGTAACTGCTTCTCGCCTCGTTGTGCTGCAATGGTAGATAGGGTGCCAGATGGCGCAAGAGAAAGCAAAGCCTATCCTATGAGCATGATTGCCAAAGAATTGATAGCGACTCTGCACGGGATGAATTCCAAGGCCGAATTCCTCGCCAAACTTGGAGTTCGGCGGAGGAATTGGCTGATCTTCTCACGGCATTACGGTTTTGAGGACGGGACGGCATGGAGTTATGGTCGGCTTGCAAAGCACTACAGAATCAGCGAACAGAGAGTTGGGCAGATTGTGTCGTCCGTGGTGGATAAGATAAAGGAATACGCGCGTACGCACGCGTGAGCGCGCGCTCGCGAGCGGCACGTAGTGCCGCAGGGGCTTGACAACTCGGCTATTTATGGAGGGGCTTGTTGTCGGTTCCGATTTCATAAAAACCATAAAACGGAGTAGTGCTAATGAGAATTGAAATTGTCCACGATAGCGTCGTATTTCAAGATTGCGACGCGATTGTCAACGCGGCGAATGTCTCGCTTCTTGGCGGAGGCGGAGTGGATGGCGCAATCCACGATGCCGCCGGTCCAGAGCTCTATTGGTATTTCCACGACCTTGGATGCACCTGCCAGCCGGGGGAGGCGATAGAGTCTCCAGGATTCAATCTGCCCGCGAAGCACATAATCCATACAGTTGGGCCAATATGGCACGAAGGTAAGTTCAACGAGCCGGCGACACTGGCGGATTGCTATCGAAACTGCCTTGTGGAGGCGACTGAGTACGGTTGCCGCTCCATCGCGTTCTGCTGTATATCTGTGGGCGTTTACGGATATCCGCTCGTGCCAGCTACCAGAATTGCGCTTACAACCGTCTTGCAATGGCTTAAGGAGCATGAATCAGACATCCTTGTCCGGTTTTGCTGCTATTCTGACAGGGAGTTTGAGACTTACATGGCGGTCGCAGACGAACTCGGCATCCCATACGCCACAACTGTGATGAGTAAGGAGCAACAAAGTGAATAAGAACGAGTGCTATTTGGGCGCAACAATAGGCGACCTGCTGGATATGGACCGAGGCTCGTTCATGCGTGCAATGCGTGCTGGAGAAGCGCGGCAACAGCAACATCCCATTAGCGGGACCTCTCAACGCAAGTCTTGGAGAGACTGCTTCAAGGTACTGAAAAACACATTTGGGAAATTCAAGGGGCCGGAATTGGCTCAGTGGCGTGAACTTAAGATAGAATTTGAACGTATCCTGCCAAACGGGAGGCGACCAGATGTGATAATCTATTCGAAGAGGCTTGTCGTCGTTCTGGAGTTCAAACGGATGAGCAACGAGTTCGAGGGATTCCTAAAGCAGGTTCGCAGCTATGTGAAGAGTCTGCGGGCAAGCGAGGCCGAGGGTATGAAGCGAAAGGTCAAGGGTGTTATAATATACACGGAAATGGAATCTGCGCATGACATCGGCCGCATCCAGAAATGCTCTGCAGACAAGTTGCATGAGGCACTTCTTCATCTGCTTGGCGGTTTCCCTGAAAAGGCATAATCAGAAACATAGGACATACAATGGGTATGCTTGAAGGCAAGGTTGTGGGCGAGGTGATGGCAATAAAGATTGCCGAAATTGGCGCACAAGGAGAGGAAAGGACGTTTACCATCATCTCCAGGGATGAATTGGGCAATGTCTCGACCTGCACTGGTTCCTACGGATATATGCTTGACGACGGTACGGTTTTCGACGGAGACGTTCGCAACGCGGATCTGGAGAAGGCGTTGCCGATAATCAAGGAGACCGGTGTTGTCAAGGTATTCTCCATGGTACGCGGCCATTTCAAGTCAAAGGATGGCAAGTGGTTGCACATCGACACGGGATTCGGCAACCATTTCCTCGTCAATGATGCGATAGCGAGGGAGTTTCTGTCCAGATTTGCTGGACAGCCCACATACAATGTCTATATGCGCGGCGTGCAGACGGCAATTGAAATCCTGAAGGAGGGTAACGAACGATGAAATACGCCATAATGAGCGACATACACGGCAACCTTGAGGCGTTCAAGCGGGCCGTGGCCGATGCGAAGAAGCGGAAGTGCCAGAAGATTATCTGCCTTGGCGACCTCACCGGCTACGGCAAGCAGTCGAAGGAGTGCGTCGAGTACGCGATGCAGAATGTAGATATGTGCCTTATGGGCAACCACGACAGCGCTTGCTGCGAACTGGAAGACCCGGACGCCGTTGCGGAGAACAGGAACTTTGATGTCGATGTGGCAACACGCCGGCTGCTCACATTCGGACAGATGGCGTGGCTGATGGCACGACCTCATATCTGGTGCTGCCCTGCCTTCGCCTGTACGCACGGGGATTTCACTTCTCCGAAAGAGTGGCTCTACATCGTCGATCCCAAGGACGCCCGTCCGTCGCTATTGTACCGGTCGGAACCCGTCTTGTTCGTGGGGCACACGCATATCCCCGCACTTATGAAAATCTCGGCGGAGGACGCGGAGCTTGCCCGTTCCTTCGACGAGGACGACATGGCGCGCAGTTTGCGCGGACTGAGGGAGATAGGGCCGAAAAGCTGCACGGTTTCAGGCGGCGCACGCTATGTCGTCAATGTTGGAAGTGTCGGGTTGCCCCGCGAAGGTCCGTGCGGCACATATTGCACATATGACGTCCAAAGCGGAAGACTGCAATTTGTTTTTCTTGAGAAATAGCCTCACGAATCGATTATCCGTCCGTCGCGCGAGATTGTCACGACCTGCCACGGGATGAACTTGCCGCTTGCCTCCTGTTTTTGTTGACGGCGCATATTAGTCGCCGGCTCGCTTTTGCAAAGCGCGGCGGAATATGGTATAATACGCGCCAATGCAGGGAGCGAAGAAGCACCCTGCCTCCAGAGACATGCCGAAAACGCAGAAGATACTCGTAATCAATGGTCCAAACCTCAACCTTCTTGGCGTGAGGGAGCCGTCGCTTTACGGCAAATCCACCTATCCTGAACTCGTGGAGCACATCAAGGCGGATGCCGCGCGCCTGAAGCAGGAAGTCGAAATCCGCCAAAGCAACCACGAAGGCGAGATTGTGGATTGGATACAGCTCGCGAGGGGAGTGTTCGACGCGATTGTTCTCAATGCCGCGGCCTACACGCATACTTCAGTCGCGATACTCGACGCGCTCAAGGCGGTCGCGCTGCCTGTCGCGGAAGTGCATCTGACGGAGCCGAAGGAGCGCGAAGACTTCCGCAGGATTTCCTATGTGGGGATGGTGGCGGAACAGACGTTTTCCGGGCATGGTTTCCTTTCCTATACGGAGGCGCTGGAATATTTCGCGCGGAGGTGACGCCATGCCGGTATACGTCTACGAGAAGCTGGAAGGGGAGAAAGGGTGCGAAAAATGCACCGGCGGCTTTGAAATAAACCAGCGGCTTTCCGAGCCGAAGCTGGATCATTGCCCGTATTGCAAGGCGAAGGTAGTGCGCGTAATCCAGGCGCCCGGCCTCACGCATTCGAAGACCGATCTCCACTACCGGGCCAAGCGGGCAGGCTTCCATACTCTCAAGAAGGTGCAGAAAGGCGAGTATGAAAAGCTTTACTGACACGCGCCGAACGGCGGCATTCATACTCTCGAAATGGCTCGCCACCCGCGAGTTCCCCTCCGCCATGCTGCCGGAGGGGAAGGATCGTGCGTTCGTGCAGGACATGGTCTATACGGCGATACGCCGCCTCCGGGCATTGAGGTTCGTACTGGGCGACTTCGTGCGGCAGTGGCCGAAGGGAGAGCTTGAATCTCTCCTCTATATAGGCGCGGCCCAGATACTCTACATGGATGACGTGCCGGACTTTGCCGCCGTGAACGAAACCGTGAACGCGGCCAAAGGATGCGAAAACCCGTCGATTGCGCGCGTCGTGAACGGCGTCTTGCGCAATCTTCTCCGGAATCTGGATGCAGTAAAGGCGAAAATAGCCGCCGCGGGTCCGGAGGTGAGGGAAAGCTTCCCTTCGGCGATAGCGCGCAGATGGAAGGAGCGTTTCGGGGAAGAGCGGGCGGCAAAGCTGATGGCGTGGCACAATCTGCCGGCCGTTACGTTCATTGCGGGCGCGGACGGCTCGTTCCATGCGCTGGAGCGCGGCAGGAAAGTGGGAGACTCGCAGCTTTTCGCGCAAGGCAAGGCGATAGTCCAGAACCCGTCCACGGCAAACGCCACCAACCTTCTCGGCGTCGAGCCGGGCGAGAGGGTGCTGGACGCATGTGCCGCCCCCGGCGGCAAAACGATACGCCTCGCCTGGGCCGGGGCCAAAGTCACTGCGTGCGAAGTGAATCCGAAGCGCCGCGAACGCCTCGTGGAGAATCTCCGCCGCACCGGGCTGGAGGAGAAAGTGCGCGTCATAGACTCCCTTGAGGAGCTTGCGCCAGGCGAAACGTTCGCCAAAGTGCTCGCGGACGTCCCGTGCTCGAACACGGGCGTATTCCGGCGGCGTCCAGACGCGAGATGGAACTGGAGCGAAGAAAAACTCGCAGCGCTGGAGCGTCTTCAGGCCGAAATAGCGGATTGGTGCGCAAAGTTCGTCGCACCCGGCGGCTCGCTCGTATATTCCACATGTTCCAACGAACCCGAGGAAAACCAATTCGCGGTGAAGGCATTCCTGGAGCGCAACCCCGGCTTCGCACTCGCAGAGGAAATCGAGCACGTGCCGGGCGAAGGCGATGCCGATGGCGCCTATGCGGCAAGGCTCGTGAAGAGCCAGACGATTTCAACAACAAAGGAGAATAAAGCAACATGATGTACGACTACCAGGGAGTGGTCGAGGAGGTCGGCGAAACCCAGACCTTCTCAAGCGGATTCACCAAGCGCGACATAATCGTCGGCAACGACGTGGACAGCGAAAACCGCTATCCCAATCCGGTGAAGTTCAGCTTCAAGAAAACGAACTGCCAGATGCTCGACGGCATCCACAAAGGTCAGCGGGTGAAGCTTCGCTTCGCCATAGACGGCCGCAGGTGGGAAGGCCAGAAGGGCGTGCAGTATTTCGTCGACCTGACCGGCATCAAGATCGAGGTGCTGGGTGCGGACGGCACGAGCACCGAGCCGGTGCCTGCGCCGGCCGAGCCGGGCGACGCGGCCGGCGAGTTCGTGGACGATGTTCCGTTCTGATGGACTGGCGGGAAACCATAGCGAAGTCGGGCGCGTTTCTCGTCGGGAAAGGCGTCGATGACGGCGTCGCGGCGGCCGAACACCTCGCCGCCCGGCTTTTGCGCTGCAGCCGTCCGGCACTTGTCGCGCACATGGGCGAACAGGTGCCGGAACGCTTCCTCGATGCGATGCGCCGCGGCGTGAAGCGTCTTGCGGCCCACGAGCCTCTGCAGTATGTGATAGGCGAATGGGACTTCCGCTTCCTCACGCTCAAGTGCGACAAGCGCGCCCTCATCCCGCGCCCCGAGACCGAAGGGCTGGTCTCGCTCGTCTTGAAGCATCTCGAAACGCGCGAAGGCGTTCCTTTCGTGGTGGATGTCGGCACCGGCACCGGAGCAATCATCCTTTCTCTCGCAAAGGAGCTGAAGCGCGACGCCATCCTTCTCGGCTCGGACGTGAGCGAAGATGCGATAGCGCTTGCCAAGGAAAACGCAGCGAGGACGGGGCTTGAAAGCAAGGTCAAGTTCGTGGCGATGGATGGTCTGGACGACTTCGACGAGCCGGGCCTCATCGATGTGATAGTATCCAACCCGCCCTACATCAAGACTTCCGTCTGCGAGACGCTCGACAAGCGCGTGAAAGATTACGAGCCGCGCCTCGCCTTGGACGGCGGCGCAAGCGGACTCGACTTCTACGACCGCTATCTTGCAGACGCCTTGAATCTGCTGCGGCCCGGCGGGGCGGTGTTCTTCGAAATCGGCGACGACCAGGGCGAAGATCTGCGCAGGCTTTTCGCCGCCTACGGTTTCGAACAGGTGGAGATAGGCAAGGATCTCGCCGGCAAAGACAGATACGCCTCGGCTGTGCTGCCGTAGCAAAAAAGCGGGGAGACATTGGGAATGGGCAAGAAGAAGAAAGAGACGCCTTACGTGCGGGAGTTTTTCGACCGCGACTATACCGCGAAGGAAGCGTATGCGCGCGTGTGGCGCTACGCCCGGCGCTACAAGGCCCGCCTCATATTTGGAGTGGTTTGCGGCATGCTCACCGCCGGCACCCTCCTGCCGCTTTATCAGGCCATCCAGCCCACACTGGCGAAAGTGGAATCGCGCCCGGCGCCGGCAGCCCGGCAGGCTGTCGAAACGTCCACCCCGGATGGAGACGGCCAGAGCGAAACCGCCCAGACCGCCACCAAGGGCGAGAAGAAGCTGGAAAAGGAATATCGCAAGGCGCAGAAGCTCGCCGAGAAGATGGGCTTCAAGATGGAGGAGGATGACGACACCATCGCCCTTCCTCTCCTCTTTATCGTAATCGTTGTCGTTCCGCTGGTGGCGCTCGCAAGATGCGCCCTCGTATTCTGCAACCACTATTTCCTCGCCTGGACCGGCATGCGCACCGTGCGGGACATTAGATGCGACATCCTCCGCCATATCCAGGAGCAGGGCATGCAGTTCCATGGCCGCATCGACGTGGGGCAGCTCATGAGCCGCGCGACGAGCGACCCGCAGCAGGTGCAGCAGATTATCCAGCATGTGCTCCAGGAACTCGCGCAGGCGCCATTCGAAATTATCGTTTCCGTCGCCTTCATCATCTACAGCGCGGTTGCCAACGGCATGCTTCCCACGCTCGGCATGATCGTGATCGGCTTCCCGATGTTCATGTGCCCGGTGGTGTTCCTTTCCAAGCGGATACGCAAATGGAGCCGCCGCGCCCTGGAGCGTTTCTCGCTCGTGGGCTCGCGCATCCACGAAATCCTCACGTGCATCAAAGTGGTGAAGGCCTACGATACGGCGGAGTTCGAGAACAGACGCTACGAGAAGGCGAACAACGAGACGCTCAAGGCCACGCTGCACGCCTTGAGGTGGGGGCTCTTCGTGGGACCGGCCGTGGAAACGGTCGGCATCTTCCTTATCTGCGCCTTCATAATCTGGTGCTTCTTCACCGGGGCGAAGCTCTCTTCCATAATTCCCATGCTCGCGCCGCTTCTCATGATATACAAGCCCCTGAAACAGCTTTCGCGCCTCCAGGTGCAGGTGGAGCAGGGCAGGGCCGCGCTCGCGCGCATATGGAGCGTGATGGATGTGGATATGGAGCTCCCAGAAGCAGAAAACGCCGTCGCGAAAAGCGAGTTCACGGACGAGGTGGCCTTTGAGGATGTTTCCTTCCGCTACGATACCGCCGAGCGCGACGCCGTATCGCACGCCACCTTCACGATTCCGCGCGGCGGCTTTGTAGCCGTGGTCGGCGGAACAGGCAGCGGCAAGAGCACCCTTTCCGCGTTGCTTGCGAGATTCTTCGATCCGAATTCCGGGCGCATCACGATGGATGGAGTGGACTTGAAGGACATCCGCATAAAGGACTTGCGCCGTCTCGTCGGCTCCGTCCAGCAAGAAACGCTCCTTTTCAACGATACGATAGAGAACAACATCAAATACGGCTCGCCCGGGGCCACGCACGAAGAAGTGGTCGCCGCCGCCAAAATGGCAAACGCGCACGACTTCATCATGTCGCAGCCAGAGGGCTACGAGCGCACATGCGGCGAAAAAGGCTTCGCCCTTTCCGGAGGCGAACGCCAGCGCATCGCCATCGCCCGCGCCATCCTCAAGAA